>CALJNV010000159.1 GCA_937981455.1 uncultured Bacteroidales bacterium
CCAGGCTCTGGCTGGTTTCAATAAATTTCTGCTAACCCGAGGAGCCAGCTCTACACAGGAGTTTGCCAGTGTTCACTATCAGATAGGTTATTGCAATTTTAAGATGAATAACTATGATCAGGCCTCAGTAGCTTTCCGTAAATTCATTTCACAATACAGCGGCCCCGATAAAGCTCTGATCAACGATGCTTGGCTGCGCACGGCCGACTGCTTCTTTGCCATGCGCAACTATACTGAAGCCATTGGTGCTTACCAAAAAGTAATCAATAATAATGGGGCTGATGCTGATTACGCCATGTATCAAACCGGATTGGCCTATGGAGTCTTGCGCAATTTTCAAGAGAAAATTCATGTGATGAACAAACTGGTTAGGCAGTACCCCAATTCGCCTCACGCTCCTGCTGCCATGTATGAATCGGCACTTACCTCGCTAATAATCAACAAAGATGAAGATGCGCTTTATTCGCTCAACCAACTCATTGCTAAATTTCCCCGCAGTATTTATGTGGGCAAAGCTATGCTGAGAAAAGGACTGATCTATTATAATCAAAGCAATTACGATCAATCGTTGGCAGAGCTCAAAGCAGTGGTGAGCAAATATCCCGGAACGCCCGAAGCCAGAGAGGCCATGGTAACTATTAGCAACATATACGTTGATCTCAACCGAGTGCCGGAGTACCTGGCCTATGTAAAAACTGTTCCTTTCATGGAGGTTTCGATGAGTACGGGTGACTCGCTTCTCTATGTAGCTGCCGAGAATCAATATCAAAAAGGGGATTGCAAATCCTCTTCAGAAAGTTTTTACGAATACCTGAGAAAAAATCCTCAAGGCCGGTTCTCGACGCAGGCCTGGTATTATGCAGCCGAATGTGCACGAAAAAACGGAAACAACGAAGAAGCACTCAGGGCATACGAAAATGTAATTGCAAGACCTGGCAACAGCTTTATGGCGCCTGCGCTCCGTCAGGCAGCTCGCATCAGCCAGTTACAAAATAATTGCAATAAAGCACTATCTTATTACAGCCGTCTCGAAGCCATTTCTACCGACAAATCTTTAATAACAGAGGCACAAGCGGGGCAAATGAAATGCCATTACCTAACCGGCCGTTACGATTCAACCATGTATTTTGCCCGGCAGCTGCTTACTTCCGAAAAAATCACGCAGGAATTAAGCGTCGACGCTCATCTGTTTATAGCCCGCTCGGCTTATGCCATGCAAAACAAATCCCTAGCTGAGAAAGAGTTTCAAATTGTCTCTCGCCTGGCTTCGGGAGAACCTGCTGCCGAAAGCTATTATCATCTAGCACAATTAGCTTTTGAGCGAAACGATGTTAAGAAAGCTGAAAAAGATGCATTTACCCTTATAAATAACTATCCATCAGCCGATTACTGGAGGGTAAAGGGCTTTATTTTATTGGCTGATATCTACACAAACCAGGGCAATGTATTTCAGGCAAGGCAAACACTCCAGAGCATTATTGATAATTATGAAGGAGAAGATTTGAAAAAAGAAGCACGCATGCGTCTCGAAAAACTTCCTCAAAATCCTTAAATTTTACATCGACCATGAAAACCCGAAATATTCTCTTAATCAATTTAGCTTTCTGGCTTACAATACCATCTTTACTCAACGCTCAAAAACCTCAGGTAGAAGAAATAACGGTTGTAGGCAATTTCAATCCCTCTATTGCTGATGCCCACAAAATTGCCAGAAATCCTGTGATTGATGATACAACCATCAGCATGCCCCCCATGCAATATTCCATCATTTCGAGGCCCCTTTTCATTCAATTTCCAGTATATACTATCGAACCTCAAAAAGTGAAGCCCGAGCCCGATCCTCAGTACAAACGAAACTATCTAAGAGTAGGCTTCGGGAGTTTGATATCGCCTTATGCAGAATTTTTTGCAGCTAAACCTAATTCTAAACGCACAGCTTATGGGCTTCATTTCAAACATTTCTCTACCCTCTCCGGCATCAAAGATTACAGCAAAAGTACACTAAGCGAAAACCTGGTGAATGTTTTCGGTAAGCAAGTAGGCCAAAGCCTGGTTTGGAATGAAGAAGTTATTTTTAAAAGAAACATGATGCATTATTATGGCTTCCAGCCTGCATCTTTGCCTGATAGTTTAGTCCCCCCCCATGACAGTACACGCCAAATTTATTCGCAATTTAAAATCGTAGCAGGATTTCACAATGCAGAAAATCAGCGTGCTGATGTAAATTACGGGGCTTCTTTGAGAGGCGGCTGGTATGGCAATCATTTCAACTCTCATGAGGTAAATGCTGGCATCGACGCATGGATCAATTATCAAACCGATGCCCTCTCCACTCGAAAAAACGACCATCTGGGACTAAATATACACTTAGATTTTTGGAACAATAAATGGAAAACCCTTCCATCGAGCAAAGCATCGCTGATGGCCCTGAGGCCTTACTTTCACACCGAAATAGAAGAATACGAGATCTTTGCAGGGCTCAACACCACTCTTATCACCGATTCCAACAATACGCAGGTTTACTTTTTTCCTGATATTAAAGGGGGCCTGACTATTATCCGCGAGGTGCTTAAGGTGTATGTTGGCATTCGTGGCGATGTTACCCGTAACAGCCTGGAAACCCTATCCAATGTTAACCCTTTTGTCAAAAACGAATTCCCATTAAATTTTCGCAAAAACCACCTTGAGTTTTATGGTGGCATCCATACCAGTCTGGGCCGTCATCTGGGCTTCAATGCGTCTATAAGCACTTCATCGCTCAAAAATCAGGCCTTTTTTATCAATGATACCCTTACACATCCCTTACTCAATCAATTTGCCTTGGCTTACGATAGTGGCACGCTGATAAAGGCTAGGGGTGAAATCTCGTATCATCGCCGAGAATCTGTTCATATAAGCCTGGGTGTAGAATACAACGCATACAGCCTCGAAAACGAAATAAAGCCCTGGCATGTGCCTGAGCTAACGGCTTTCGCAACCACTCGAATGATTGTGCTAGATAAAATTATCTTTAAAAGCTCTTTTGAATATCGGGGTGCACGATACGCCCGTGTTTTTGAGAAAAAAGCCGACGGCACCTGGGCCGAACCCGAGCCCTTGCGGCTAAAGCCTTTTGCCGATCTATCGTTGGGCCTTGAATATCGAATAAATAACAAGTTTTCGGCCTTCCTCGACTTCAATAATCTTACCGGCGGCAATTACCAATACTGGAACCGTTTCCCTGTATATGGATTCAATGTTTTAGGAGGGGTTACCTATTCATTCTAGAGCATGCGTCTCTCCGTTTTTATTTTAGCAGCATGGCTTGCTTTAATTTTTTCAGGCTGCGGTTCAGGTTCTTCGCAAGAAAAACAACTGCTCATTTTCCATGCTGGCAGTGTAAGTCAACCCATACTCAAAGTTTCTGATGCCTTTATGAAACAACATCCCAGTGTAAAAATTTTGCACGAAAGCGCTGGAAGTGTCGAATCGGCTCGCAAAATCACGGAGCTACAGCGTATATGCGACGTGTTTATTTCGGCCGACATTTTTGTGATTGAAAAAATGCTTTGGCCTAGGTTTACCAATCGTTGGTATGGATTTGCCAGCAATGCCATGGGTATAGCCTTCACGCCGCAGTCACGCTATGCAATAACAATCAACGAAAATAATTGGTATGAAATACTACTGCGCGACGACGTAATTTTTGCCCGTGCCGATCCCCAAGCTGACCCCTGCGGTTATCGAACCCTGTTTGTTTGGCAACTGGCAGAAAAATTTTACAACAAGCCTGGAATGAATAATAAACTGTTAAGAAAAGACAACAATTTCATACGACCCAAAGAATCCGACCTTTTGATGTTGCTCCAAACACACAATGTTGATTATATTTTTTTATACCGCTCGCTAGCTCTGCAACATGGCCTGCGTTTTTTAGAACTGCCTGACTCTATAAATTTATCAAAACCCGAATTGCAGTTTTTTTACCAGAGCGCATCTATTCAACTCAGGGGGAGATCACCCCAAGATATTATGGAGCTAAGGGGTAGCAGCATTTTATATGGAGTTACCCAGCCCCTAAATGCTCCGCACCCTGACCTGGCCCAAGAATATTTACGCTTTTTGCTGGATAAAACTAAAGGACAACGTATTTTCGAAGCGGCCGGGCATTCTCTACCCGACACGATTTTTGTTTATCCCCCAAAATATCATTAAGCCCCACTCAATCCAAGCTAATAAATACCCTCTTAACAACATGCTTTAATAAACCGTCGAAACCCCCTAACTTTGCAGCAAACGCAAAGTCTATATGACGCTTGAAGAGATGAATGCTCTTATACCCGGCACACTAATGGAAAGACTGGGAATTGTTTTTACAGAATATAGAGAAGGATGGATATGTGGCACTATGCCAGTGGATGAGAGGACCCGGCAGCCAGCAGGTCTCTTGCATGGGGGTGCATCTGTTGCATTGGCTGAATCACTGGGCAGCATGGGGTCACTAGCGCTCATCGATAGAGATAGGCAGACGATTGTGGGTATTGAAATCAATGCTTCGCATCTGCGCAAAGCTACCACAGGAAGTGTTACCGGCCAGGCTGAACTGATTGCCCGTTCATCGAAATTGCATGTATGGCAAATCCGCATTGCAGACAATAAAGGACGATGGGTATGTATTTCGCGGCTAAGCGTGATGGTTATTGATAAAAAAATATAAACATTACACCTTACCTTTGTGGATTCCTACATTCAAAATGGAAGTCCCCCTTTACGAAAAAAAACATCAAGATTTACTCAATTTCCTGGCGTTAAACAAATATCCTTTTGTAGTATATCGCCAACCCGGAGAGATTGTGGACCATCTATTTATTCCTTCCATCGTAGAAACACTGACATCGGCCGAGCAACTTTCTGGTCGTGAAGGATTTCTTTTCGCTCCCTTTATTCCCAACCAACCCTTTATTTTCTTTTCGCATCCTTTATCGCCCCCAATCGTTTCATTAATGCAAGAGCCGATGCCGTGTGAAGAAGATTTTCCACTTGAGAGTGAAAGAGATAGCCATGCACAACTTATAAACCAAACGATGGATTACATTCACCTGGGAGAGGCCCACAAAGTAGTGATATCAGGGATATTCCGGCAAGCCTGGGGCGGACCTGGTACAAGTGCCAAGCTCTACGAAACCCTTTGCACGTTGTACCCTGAGGCATATTGCTATTTAGCATGGGTACCTGGTTTTGGGCTCTGGGCTGGAGCCAGTCCTGAGGTCTTAATTCGATGGAAAAACAACGTATTGCAAACCATGGCATTGGCAGGTACGCTACCTACCGCTAATAACACTGATTGGAGACTCAAAGAAGCAGAGGAACACAACTGGGTGGTGGCGTATATTGATCATTCACTACGAAACCATATAGGGCATCAGCCAGAAATCAAGGGGCCAGAAGAGATTAAGGCCGGAACTGCACGCCATCTATGTACTCGTTTCCAGGTTCAAAGTTCACAAACACAGGCTTTGCAAGCCGCCTTCGCCCTTCATCCCACACCTGCAGTATGCGGATTCCCACAAAAAACTGCATTGCAATTCATTTTAAAAAATGAAACGCACAAAAGAGAACTTTATACCGGTTTTGCTGGTTGCGTGTCGAACCATCAGATAGATTTGTTTGTTAACCTGCGGTGTGCCAAACTAGGACCTGCCCAAGCATATATATTTGTGGGAGGAGGCATCACTCGATATTCAGTTGCAGAGGATGAGTGGGATGAAATAAACCTAAAAAGGGCAACGCTCTCAGCCGCCCTACTTCCTACCCTCACAACTACACAAACGTATCGGAATGACATCAGATAAAAAAAACATATTTATTCTGGCCGGCCTTTTACACAAAAAAGGAATCACGCATGTGGTTACCTCGCCAGGTTCGCGAAACGCACCAGCCATCATTATCTTCAATCGTACGGGATGGTTCAATATGTACAGTATTGTTGATGAAAGGGCAGCGGGCTTTTTCGCCCTGGGTATGGCCCAAGCCCTGAATAAACCCATTGCCTTATTGTGTACTTCAGGAACAGCCACCCTAAATTATTACCCTGCGCTTGCCGAAGCCTTTTACCAACAAATTCCTCTCATTTTCATTACAGCTGATCGCCCCGCAGAATGGATTGATCAGGCCGACGGACAAACAATCAGACAAGTAGGCCTTTTTACCCCACATTCCCGTCATAGCATAAATCTTTCAGAAAATTCATCTCCTACGCGATACATATCGCGTCTAATCAATTCAGCCATCGACAGAGCCACCTACCCTGTGCAAGGGCCCGTTCACATTAACTTACCCTTGCGCGAACCCCTTTATGACCTTGATTTTAAATATATCGAAAAAATAGACTATTCAGTCATGCAGGTAGTGCCACCCCAGCACCAACTCCCTGAAACCATGGTCCTGCTTTGGAAAAATTTTAAGAAAAAAATGATTTTGGTAGGCCAGCTCCCTCCCAATCCCCACTTGAAACATCTGTGGGAAAGGCTTATCAATGATCCAACAGTTATTGTTTTTTCTGAAGCCACAAGCAATACCTTTCATCCTCATAGTATCTCCTGCATCGATCGTACAATTGAGACGCTCACCGCCGAAGAAATACAAGAACTCAAACCAGATCTACTCGTGAGTTTGGGAAAGGCCGTAGTATCAAAAAAGATAAAAGCCCTGCTTAGAAACTGGAAACCAGCCCAGCATTGGCATATTAGTTCAGATGTAGAAACCCTGTATATTGATACTTACCTCAACCTGACTCATACCTTGCCGGTTTCCATTGAAATTTTCTTGGCCTCACTACCTAAATCCTCAAACCCGAGTTCAGATTACAGAGACCGCTGGTTGAACATAAAAAAAAGAGTTGATCGCAAACATGAGGAGTTTATTAAAAAACCCTGGTTTACCGATTTTTTCGTCTTCAAAGAAATTTTTGAGAACCTCCCGCCTGACGAAGTTATTCATTTAGGAAATAGTACACCTATTAGATATGCTCAACTTTTCGAACACCAGGCGGATAGGAAATTTTTCGGCAACAGAGGAACCAGCGGAATCGATGGATGTATCTCTACAGCTGCTGGCTATGCGGCGGCTTCAGGAGAACCCGTTTCAATAATAACCGGAGATATCGGTTTCTTTTATGAAAGCAATGCGCTCTGGAACAAACACATTCCACCAACATTTACCATTCTTCTGATCAACAATGGAGGAGGCAATATATTTCGAATAATTGACGGACCCTCTCAGTATGAAGAGCTCGAGACCTTTATCGAAACTTCGCACCAAACCCGAGCCCAGGGCATTGCCGAATCTTTTGGAGCAAAATACTTTCGAGCAGATGATTTTGCCTCGCTGAAGGCAGCTCTATCAGGCCGATACAGCGCCCCCCGTGAAAAGCCAGCGGTCATCGAAATAATCACCAAAGCCAATGATAATTCTCTAATTTTGAAACAATACTTTACTCACCTTAAGTAATTTAACGAGTCATTAAACATTCAATTCGAATAAGGCAATTAGTGAGCTTAACGGTTTGCACAATAGAATGAATCAAGAAAGAGTCATCTGAAAACAAACATGTTAGTCAAAAGAAACATTAACAAACAAACAACATACACCCCATGAGTGAAAAAAGGAACTGGACAAAACTGAAGGACTACCAAGACATTAAATTTGATTTTTTTGAGGGCATAGCCAAAATCACCATCAACAGGCCCCGCTACCGTAATGCTTTCACACCCGACACCATAAAGGAGATGATAGATGCCATGCATATTTGCCGCGAGAACAACGATATTGCGGTAGTTGTAATTACCGGCGAGGGCGATAAAGCTTTTTGCAGTGGTGGAGACCAAAATTTTAAAGGGCATGGAGGCTATATAGGAACAGACGGGGTCCCCCGGCTCAATGTACTTGACTTGCAGCGCATGATTCGTTCCTTGCCTAAGCCTGTAGTGGCTATGGTAAATGGATATGCCATAGGAGGCGGTCATGTGCTTCATGTAGTGTGCGACCTCAGCATTGCATCAGAAAATGCCATTTTTGGGCAGGTAGGTCCCAAAGTAGGGAGCTTCGATGGTGGTTTTGGTTCGTCGTATCTTGCTCGCATCGTTGGCCAAAAAAAAGCCCGCGAAATTTGGTTTCTATGCAGGCACTACTCAGCCCAGGAAGCCCTTGAGATGGGATTGGTAAACAAAGTGGTTCCATTGGAGCAATTGGAAGATGAAACGGTAGAATGGTGTAAAACCATGATGCAGCACAGTCCTTTAGCTTTGCGTATGATTAAAATGTGTCTGAACGCGGAGCTGGATGGGCAAGCAGGCCTGCAGGAATTGGCCGGCAATGCCACCTTGCTCTATTACATGACTGAAGAATCACAGGAAGGTAGCCGAGCCTTTTTGGAAAAACGCAAACCCGACTTTTCAAAATTCCCCAAATTCCCCTAATTTCCTATGATAGCCAAAGCCTGGATAAAAGCCGCCCGACCTCGTACCCTGCCTTTGGCCTTTTCCAGCGCCTTGATGGGAAGTTTTGCTGCACTCAACACCCCTTACTTCTCCCTAAAGGTACTGTTGTTGGCGCTGGCAACCACACTCTTTCTACAAATACTGAGCAATTTTGCCAACGACTACGGGGACTCTGTCAGCGGTTTAGATTACAAAAACCGCGTAGGGCCAACCCGGGCAGTCCAAAGTGGTGCCATTAGCCCAGCAGCTATGAAAAAAGCCATCCTGATCACTTCTCTTGCTTCCCTGTTTTGGGGAATTGGACTCATTCACGAAAGCTTTAAAAACCTAATTCACCCCTCCTCTCTACTTTTTCTCTTCATAGGACTGGGCGCCATTATTGCTGCCATTAAGTACACTTTAGGTTCACATCCCTATGGATATGCAGGACTAGGCGACCTATTCGTTTTTATTTTCTTTGGACCCGTGGGTGTTGCTGGTACTTTTTTTCTGCATACACACCGCCTAACCCCTGAAATCCTTGCCCCTTCCCTTGCCATTGGGCTTCTCAGTATGGCAGTGCTCAATGTTAATAATATGCGTGATATCCATAGCGATGCTGCTGCAGGCAAAATGTCCATCCCTGTTAGGTTGGGATTTTCAAAAGCAAAAATCTACCACTTGTTCCTGTTAGGGGCAGCCCTGCTTGCACTGCTAATATATTGCATGCTTTATCTCAACGGAAATACAAGGTTTCTCCCCATTGTTTATGCATTTCCATGGTTTGGATGGCATGCGCGTAAAGTTTGGCTCAACCGGGAACCAGCACTTTTAGATTCGGAGTTAAAAAAAGTTGCTCTGGGCACTTTCCTTACCACATTGCTTTGTGGCTTGTGCATATTTTTATCCTAAAAGTCAACCACTGCAACGCCTATCTTCATGTGTTGCTTTTGCGCCGACAGTATGACCTTTAATATTCTGCAGCTATTCAAAATTTCTGATGTAAAAAAATACAGACCTTTGAAAATCGATATTATACCTTATCAACTTGTATTCCACAAGCCTGCCGGCACCTCTCGTGGTGTACTGCATACCAAAGACAGCTGGTTTGTCATACTCACCCACGCCGAAAAACCTGGCATTCGTGGCATTGGGGAATGCAGTCTTCTTCCCGGCCTCTCTCCTGAATGCAATGGGGATTTTGAAACTGTTCTTCATGAGGTGAAGGCAGAACCCGAAAAATGGGTTAATGATCAATCTTTGTCCACAACTTATCCCGCCTTACGCTTCGCGCTGGAAACCGCTTTGCGCGATTGGCAAAACGAAGGGCAAAAAATTTTATTTCCCGGACCCTTTACACAAGGCTTGAAATCTATTCCTATCAATGGGCTGATATGGATGGGTACACCTGAAGAAATGATAAAACAAATCCACGAGAAGATTGAATCGGGTTTTACCACATTAAAAATGAAAGTTGGTGCCATCAACTTTGAGAAAGAGCTGGAAATCATAAGGTATATCCGGTCCTATTTCAATTCCAAAGCACTTACCCTCAGGCTCGATGCCAATGGCGCTTTCAGCGCCTGCGAGGCTCTAAACAAATTGCAAATGCTCAGCCCCTACGATATTCATAGCATTGAGCAACCCCTTCGCGCCGGACAACCAGGGCATATGGCTTTACTTTGCCAGAAAAGTCCCATCCCCATAGCTCTCGACGAAGAACTTATTGGCGTTTATTCTCCAGCAGAAAAAATTCATTTACTGGATACCATTCATCCCCAATATATAATCCTCAAACCCTCATTGCATGGAGGCATATCGGGCGCCGAGGAATGGATACAATTGGCTAATGAGAGAGATATAGGTTGGTGGATTACATCAGCCCTTGAATCAAACATAGGACTGAATGCCATAGCCCAATGGACAGCTAACATACAAGCACTGGGTGTTCAGGGACTGGGAACCGGAAGCTTGTTTAAAAACAATTTTACTTCGCCGTTATATATTCAACAAGGCATGTTATCATATAACCCCCGTCAAGCCTGGGAAATCAACCTGCCCATCACATGACTACAGATCCTTTAAGCCTGCCTATTACCATCGATGGACAATTACTTTTACCCCATCAGGTCATCGATTGGGCTTTGCAAAAATTGGCTATAGCTCGACACAGCTGGGAAAAAAATCTTGCTTCGTTTGTTTTGCAATGGTACGACCCCCAAATGCCAGCGATTGCCGTTCAAAGCTCTGGTTCAACAGGGGAGCCACGAATCATGTATTTCAAGCGCGAAACCCTGCTCGAATCGGCAAGACGTACATGTAGTTTCTTCCAACTCAAAGAAGGAATGCGTGCCTTACTATGCCTTAATACAAGTTTTATTGCAGGCAAAATGATGGTGGTTCGGGCACTTGCAGGCCAACTCAATCTTATCCCTATCCCCCCTACAACCGACCCGCTGGCCACTTTAACCACACCCGCCGACTTTGTTGCCATGGTTCCACCTCAGATCATTGCCTCGCTAAAAAATCCTTTGTCCAGAAACATCCTGCTGAAAACTCATACCCTCCTAATTGGTGGTGCCCCTCTTAATCCTGAGGCAGAAGCTTCGCTTGCAAAGCTTCATAACAACGCCTGGATAACTTATGGAATGACCGAAACTTTAACCCACGTGGCTATCAGAAAAGCAGGAGAAATTCCTCCAGTTTTTCACCCTTTACCCGGAATTACTTTTAAAACAGCCGCGGATGGCACGCTTTGTATTAACGCTCCTTTTCTCCCCGAAGAAATTAAAACTCATGATCAGGTCGATTTATACCCCGATGGCCGATTTATTTTAAAAGGAAGAGCCGATTTTGTGATTAATAGTGGGGGGGTTAAGATTTTTCCAGAGCAATTGGAACTGCGCCTGGCTTCTTTTTTTCACCGCCCATTTTTCATAATCGGCCATAAACACCCCATTTTAGGCCAAGTTCCTTTACTGGTAGTAGAATCCCATCTTTTAACAAAAAAAGACATTGTTGAACTCTGCCAATTTATAGTTTCTTCAATTCCACGCCACCAAAGACCTGTGGCACTGAGGCCGGTTCAAAAAGTTCACCGGAGTGAAGGAGGAAAAATTCTTCGAAAGCAAACCCTCGAAGCACCCGAAAATCAAAATACCCCAATCATTGAACTAAAATATTCCTAGCGGCAAAGTGTTGATAAATAAGATACCATCAATGTTAAAGCTGATTGCGAAATACTTTCAGTGGTAAATAATGATTTTTTTGATTTTCCATTGCTTTCAGAAGGCATAAAAAAACGAGGCACTCATGGCGTGTCTCGTTTTTTAATAAGTGTCTCCCTGACAGGACTCGAACCTGTGACCCGCTGATTAAGAGTCAGCTGCTCTACCAACTGAGCTACAGAGAGCCGCACCTGTTTTGCGGGCGCAAAGTTATAAAATTTCTGTAAACTAAAATGTACCAACAGTTGAATTTTACGCAGAAATCTCCCTCTGTTTCATCATCCACACGCAGGCCCTTGGTACAATAATTTTATTTTGTAACCTAAATCCAAAATATTAGCAGATAAATAGATAAAAAAAGGTGCCTTTCTGTTCAAAAGACACCTTCAAATTCAACATGAGGCATAAATTATTCAACAATCTCAGTCCAGCCGTATTTATCGGGTATTTCGCCGAACTGAATTCCTTGAAGCATAGAATAAAGTTGGGTTGAGATAGGGCCAGCCTTTCCATCTTTGCAATAGGTGTAAACAGTGTGATGGTCACGATCTTCGATAGCACAAATGGGGGAAATGACGGCCGCAGTTCCGCAAGCCCCTACCTCATCAAATTCAGCCAGTTCCTCAACGGGAATAGGTCTCACCTCCACTTTTAAACCTATTTCTTCAGCCAGCGTGCGCAAGCTCATATTGGTAATAGAAGGCAAGATAGAAGTAGATTTGGGGGTAACATAGGTATTGTTTTTAATACCAAAGAAATTAGCTGGACCGGCCTCATCTATATACTTCTTTTCTTTGGCATCGAGGAAAAGAGCTGCTTTATAACCTTCGCGATGAGCCCTTTCTCCGGCTTGCAGGCTTGCTGCATAATTTCCTCCCACTTTATAAGTACCCGTACCTAAGGGTGCTGCCCTGTCAAAGTCGCGAACAATTTGCATTTTAACGGGTTTAAATCCTTCCTTGAAATACGGGCCTACTGGGGTTACAAAAACTACAAACATATATTCACTGGCAGGTTTCACTCCTACCTGAGCGCCCGAGCCAATCAATAAAGGCCTGATATACAAAGATGCGCCTGTACCGTAAGGAGGCACAAAACGTTCATTCAGCTTAATAGCTCTCCACACAGCCTCCTTGAAAAGTTCCATGGGCACAGGTTCCATCATAATACCACGGGCAGAATTAATCAATCTTTTAGCATTTTCTTCCCAGCGGAAAACTCTGATTTTACCATCTATTCCTCTAAAAGCCTTCATCCCCTCAAAAGCCTCCTGGCCATAATGCAGGGCCGTGGCTGCCATATGTATCGAAAGGTATTCAGAATCGGATACTTCCAGGGCACTCCATTGACCATTTTTAAAATACGCCCTCACATTGTAATCCGTTTTTAAATAACCAAAGGGAAGCTCTTTCCAATTAATATCTTCTATATCAGCCATAAGTTTTTTGTTTTATGGGTTGTGATTAGTTTTCCGAAAACGTTTGCAAGGTACAATTTTTTTTGAAAACCAGCTTACCTCAATGGGTACGATGTGAGCGAATTTTTATGCAATCTAAAAGGTGAAATATTTTCTATTCTGTGAAATGAAAACAAAACTTACTTTGCACCTTTAAAAAAAATCGTACCGCTCAGGATAAATAACACTTATATGCCTTTGAGGCATGGAGATATCTAATTGAAATAATAAAAATTTGGCACGAAACGCACAGAGTCATCCTGCAATCTGCGGGTGCTTGCGGCCAACCAAGTTTGCCTCAACTTACCAGTTTTATGCAAGAAACAATTTGGCATCCTGCCCATCACCTGGGGGTTAGCTTTGAAGCCTAACAAAGAGAGAATGGGCATGGGCATTTATTCGCATGAAGATTTGGATGAACAAATTACCCAAATAGGGAGAGCGTTTTACCATTGAGACCTGGCCCACAAAAATCGAAGGATTTTTGGCCTAGTGAAATTTCAAATTTATTAATAGGGCTAGCAACAACATTGGGCACGCCTTTAATGCCTGGTTAATCATCAATGCAGACTCGCAACGCCCCCGCCGACCCGAGGATTTCGACTACCTTCGGCAAGCTGTCATCCCAACAAATATGCCTACCATTGCCCCCCATAAAAATCAAACTACCCAACCAATAAATGCCCAAGATCAGCTTAAAAAAGATCCCCTACAGCGATATCGATAAGCACCTACATGCAAATAAAAGTCGTTATTTAAACTGGATCCTTGATTCACTACTTACCTCCTGGCATTTCAAAAATCAAATCAATCGACTTTGCATCAACTTCTTGCAAGAAGCTTTTGAAAACGAGCAGGCAAGCATTTATTTAAAAAAATTCCGTTTAGGCAAATATCTCGTGCAGGGTTTGTGCGAAACCGACAACAAAGCCTGCTTTATTGCAGAGTAAGACTTTATGCCTGATGCTAAAAAACAAACAATGTACATTCCGTTCTAAGATTCTTTCATACTTTAGTAGAGCAAAAAACTGTTATAATGAAAAACATCATTTTAGCTTCAGTGATATTGCTTATTGCATTACCTGGTATCAATTGTACCTCGCCCAAAGCCCCTTTAATAGCTGTAACGAAAATAAGCGAAAACTACAAAAATTGGTTACTAAAAGCTGATAGTACGATTCGATTTGTTAACCTGTTTGAACTGACGCGTGATTCAGCTGTTGAGATTATGCAACGGGCCGATGGACTACTTGTCACGGGGGGTGAAGACGTTTATCCGGGCTTGTACGGCAAAGAGAGCGATACGGCTCGTTGTGAGGGTTTTGATCGTAACCGCGACAGTCTTGAAATGATGGCGCTGCGCGTGGCTTTTGAAAGAAAAATTCCGGTGTTGGGCATCTGTAGGGGACTACAAATTATCAATGTATACTTAGGCGGAAGTCTTCTTGTCCATTTGCCGGCTGATATTGGGGAAAGCATCCATCATCGCTGCCCTAACCCACTGAAATGCTTACACCCTATCAGGGTAGTGCCCCAAAGCCTTATCCATCGATTAACCGGTTTCAACGAGGGCTTGGTTAACTCCAACCACCATCAGGGCATTGACCAATTAGCCCCAGGTATCCATGCGGTAGCATTCTCCGACGATCAACTCATTGAAGCCATTGAATGGGCAGAACCAGAGAACAAAAGCTGGTTCATAGCAGTACAGTGGCATCCTGAAAGGCTCCATGAAAATCCTGTATTTTCAGAACCCTTGGCTGTCGAGTTCATCCGACAGGCCCAAAAAAGGCGCCCTCAATAATTCTTTAATTTAAAATCACCGGTTTACCTCTTATTGGGCTATTTCTTTTAATAGCATTTGCAGGATTTTCCATGCGTGCAGAGGGCCACACGAGCAGGCACAAATGAAAACAATTTGCAGGGCTTTTTAAGGGCGCTGAAACCTGATTAATAATTTACCCCATTCCTACGGGTATCCAGTTTACCGCATAAAAAAGCCGCCTCTTTTTTGAGGCGGCAAAGACGAATAATTTTCTGATCGCGGTTTAGTCGAAGAAAAGAATGGATTTTTTAATCAATTCAATAGCTTCACGCAGTTGTTCTTCAGTGATAACCAGCGGAGGAGCAAAACGAATAATATGCTGATGGGTAGGCTTAGCCAAAACACCATTTTCGGCCATCTTTAAGCATACATCCCAGGCTTCTTTGCCATTCTTAGGTTTGATGACCACCGCATTGAGGAGTCCTTTCCCTCGCACCAACTCTATCCTATCACTTTTAATATTTCGCATTTCGGTGCGGAAAATTTCACCCAGGTAAGCAGCTTTTTCCGCCAATTTTTCTTCTTTCACAACTTCTAAAGCGGCGATAGCCACCCTGGCGGCAATAGGATTCCCTCCAAAAGTGCTACCATGCTGTCCGGGCTTTATGCAGAGCATAATTTCATCATCGGCCAAAACGGCAGAAACCGGAAACACCCCCCCACTGAGTGCCTTGCCCAGAATAAGTATGTCGGGACGAACATTTTCGTGGTCACAGGCCAGAAGTTTTCCCGTGCGAGCAATACCGGTTTGAACCTCATCAGCAATAAAAAGCACATTTTTGGCCTTACACATTTCATACGCTTGAGATAAATAACCTTCATCCGGCACAAATACCCCGGCTTCACCCTGTATAGGCTCCACAAGGAATCCTGCAACATACGGATCTTCTAAAGCCTGGGCCAGGGCATTCAAATCGTTGTAAGGAATCTTAATGAAACCCGGGGTATAGGGGCCATATTCATTGTATGCATCGGGGTCAGTTGACATGGAAATAATAGTAATGGTTCGTCCATGAAAATTGCCCTCACATACAATAATCTTGGCCTGACCCTCAGGAATACCCTTTTTTTGATAAGCCCACTTGCGACAGAGTTTTAAAGCTGTTTCATCTGCCTCGGCCCCCGTATTCATGGGCAATACCTTGTTGTATCCAAAGTATTCGGTAACATATTTTTCATAAACACCTAAAGCATTATTGTAGAAAGCTCTGGAG
>CALJNV010000160.1 GCA_937981455.1 uncultured Bacteroidales bacterium
ATCAGAGGAATGACACGATAAGCCGCTACATAACCGGGCTGGTTGAGCGTAAAAGCCCAAACAATTTCCTTAGAAAAAATAGCTAGAATAAGCCCTGGAAAAACCAACGCTAGCAAATAATATGTAAACATGCGTGAAAAAAACCTTGGGGCTGAGGGATCATTAAGCATTTTGTAAGCAAAAGGCAAAAATCCCAATTGAAACGACTGAATGATAAACATATTGATGATACCCCCGAATTTATAACCAATACCATATATAGCTGTATCGGTGGGGGTCATGAAATGCTCGATAACATAGCGGTCGCCCAGCGAGAGAATAATGGAAGAAACTGTAGTAAATATCAGAGGGAAGCCATAGGCCAGCATTTCTTTTAGATGCCCGGGTAAAAAAACCGGCTTAAGATTGCGCAGCAAAAAGGGTAAAGAGAGAAGATTAAGCAGAACACTGGCAGCCAACTGACTCAAAAACACAGAGGCTACACCCATATCAAGCTTAACCAGAAAAAATACATTCATCAGAATATTGGCGCTGAGCTTTATTAAATTGAGAATGACATAATGGAAAGGTTTTTCTCGAAATCGTAATAAGCTTAAAACTAATAAATTTAAAATATCAAAGGAAACAAGTAAAAAAGATATATTGAGGTAGCTTTTATAATTCGCATGGGCATAAAAGCCCTGTGTAGCCAACAATTCGTTGATTGGCCAGGCCAATAAGTTGAAAACCGTGAGTAAGATAAGCAATGCTGCCAGTACAGTAAAAACCAGACTTTTCTGCCTTATAGGGTCATGCTCAGGGGCCAACCATCGCAAGAGAGCAGTAGGAAGACTGAAAGCCAAAACAGCCGATAAAAGCTGCCATACGGGCTCAAGCAAAACCACAGCAGAATAATCTTGAATAGGAATATGTGTAGCAAAAAGCGGCAGGAGCACAAATCCAGCAAGCTTTGTGGCTATGTTGCCCAGGCTATAAATTAATATCTGCTGCGAAGAAAGTTTAAATTTATCAAACATGTTCCTCCTTTTTCTCCATCAACACGAAAAGCCAATAAGGCTTTTTAGGCGAGACAAGCACGTTGAAAACATCCACAGCCAGGGCCATTGGATGGAAGCGCCAGGAATAGTAAAAGGCATGTTCGCATCGCGGACAAATGGTATTTCTTTCTTCTTTAGGTATCCAATAATAGGGAATCCAGGAAATAGGGGGACTTATTTTACGTTTAATTTTTAGCAGCAGGGGATTATAATACCTAACTTTTTTCCCAAAATCAAACCATTTTATGATTCGGTATTCAGGGAAAAGTCGCTCAAAATCCTTCACAGAGAAGGAACGCAAATGATTGGGCCTGTTAAAAATATAGCTACATGCAGGGCATTTAATGGAGAGCTTGTCGGGGTTTTCGCCGTTGGGTACAGTAATAAAAATGTATTTTCGCGCTAAACGTTTGAATTCTTTAATGGTTTCATTAAAAACATTTTCAGGCAAATGTTCGAGCAATTCTGAACTAAACACCATGTCAAAAGGTCCCTCAACTGGTACTGCATCGCACGAAGCTTCAATCTTAGGAGTTTGCACAAATTCAAGAGCTTTCCTGCTCCGGTCTACCCCTAAAACATCATATTTTTTGCCCAACTCATTGGTAATCACACCATTTTCGCAACCGATATCAATAAGGGTTTTTACATCAGCCGGAATACTTTGCATTACTTGCTGAATTTTAGGCATCAACCGGGTCTTATTGAGACTTTCCCAATTATGGTGTTCGTAAATCTGTTTGTTGTCCACGAGGCTGTAAATTTTGATAAAAAGTTAAAACACTTTTATACTGAATATCGGTATTATATTTTTCTATGACGGCTTTCCTGCCATTTTCTCCCATTCGTTTTAATTCTTCAGGATGATGATAACACCAGAGAATTTTATCCATTAAATCATCCAGATCTCCGTCTCGGAAATAAAGGCCGCATTGACATTCTTCTACGATTTCGAGCTGAGGTTGACAATCGGATACCAGTATTGCCTTGCCTGCAAGCATATATTGAAATACTTTGTTGGCTACTCCCGACTCATGCTGAGGGTTTTTAATTATGGGACTCAGCGCTAGGCTGCAAAAATGAAGCATGGAGGGCAACTCAGATACGTCTTTCCACGGAAAATATACCACACTGCCTTTTTCTTGAAGTTCACCGAGTTTACTCAAAAACTCTTCCCTATCGTGCTTATCAAGAGGTCCAATAACTAGGAGCTTTATTTCAGGATTAGAGAGTTGGGCCAGTGCTTCCATCACTGCCAGTATGCCTCTCCTTCGTCCCACTACGCCGAAATATACCAACCAGAAACCCTGTTTCATAAATTCATAACCTCCGTTGTAAGTTGGAAATCGTTCGAATTCCTTTAAAACAGGGACATTAGGGTAAATTAGAATTTTATTTTCATCAAGCTGTGGGTATTTTTGAGCCAAATATTTACGGTAATGATTTGACAAAACAATCATTCCATCAACCCCTGAAAGCAAACGAAATTCTAAATTTTTCCATGTATCGGCCTTAAAAAGCCATTTGGCTGGTGGCTTATGCGTCCATGTATAGGCCTCGAGGGCTGCCGGATAATTTTCATGCAAATCTAAGACAATGGGCAAATGCAAAAATTTTTTGAGCATTAAAGCCGGGCGTGCCATATACAAATCATGCGCATGCAAAGCACCAATCTTATATTTTCGAATAATCCTCCAGCTATGGAAGAACCAAAACCATTGAAAGAATGGCAAATAAAACTGTAGTAAAAAAATAATTTTTTTGACCTTTTCAGGAATAAACAATCGGTGAACAAATATATTGCCCTGCTGCTCAAACGATTTCTGCTCTCCATAATTCAAACAAATAACATGCACTTGATGATGCATGGCCAACATTTTGGCTTCGTTGCTAACCCGTGGATCAGCCGTGAATTCATTGTCAAGCAGCATGCCGATATTCATGTGGCAAAATTAAAAAATTAATAAAGTCAAGGAATGAGATTTTATTTAATTATTAATCAAACTATTAGCAAAAAACCACACAAATCACTTTTCCCATAAGCTGGTTGTAAAAAAGAATATTCAATGAGAAACTACCCCGTTTCAAGTATTTTACAAAAAATAAGCTTACCGCTAACTCTTATGCTTTTTTTACTTTTATCAAAGGAGCGAAGCTATTACATTAAAAATCGAATTTTTGAAGATCTTAGGTCAATCGAGAATTATTGACCTTGGCACGATGAATACTGGCATTTAATTCAAAGCCAATGAGAAGAATCATAGCATTGAGCCAAATCCAGAACATTAGCATAAGAAGGGTACCAATCGATCCATAAAGGACGTTGTATTTCGAAAAGTTATTGACATAAATATTAAATCCATAGGATGTTGCCAGAATGAGCATGGTGCTTAAAGTGCTTCCGGCCGAAAAAAATCTGAACCGGTTGCGTCGAGCCGGCAAAAGGAAATATAACAAACTGTTGCCAAAAAACAGTAAAAACAATAGCACGATCCAACGCACAAATTGTAGCAAATAATAAGCAATATGGCTACTTAGAATATTATGGTCGCGCAGGAAAACAAAGGTTATATTACCCAGATTGAGCAATACGAGGGAGACAGTTACAAGAACAAAAAGCAGGACCACAATAAGCAGATCAACCAGTCGTTGCTTCCACCAGGGGCGCACTTCAATGTCGTGAGCACTTGCGTTGAAAGCATCAGCCAGGCTCTGAACACCATTGGTACTAAAATAAAGGGTTAGAAAAAAACCCAATGAGAGCAAGCCTCCCCGGGGACGGGTAATTATATCCTCCACCGTATGGTGAACCGTTGCCCAGGCCTGTGCTGGAACAAACTGAGCTATCAGATCGAGCAACATGTTTTGAAAATTAGCAATGGGAATAAAAGGTATAAGGGTAAAAACCACAATAATGGTAGGGAAAATGGCCATTAAAAAATTGTAAGCAATAGCAGAAGCTCGATTGCTGATATTTCCTTTGAGCAAACCCTTTATAAAAAACAAGCTTACGTGGTATATAGGCATTCCGTCGAACCCTGGAATTACAATTTGACGACTTTGTTCAATAATCTTCGATAAATTATTGGGAAGCAGATTTAAAAAATGGGGATATTGACGGGGCATAGGTTTGGGGTTGCCAGAGAGTGTTCAGTAAGCTTTGAGGCTTAAGTCGAGACTCTGTATGTGATGTGTAAGCGCACCTACAGATATGAAATCGACTCCGGTAGCGGCGTATTCCCTGATATTATTGAGGGTAATCCCCCCTGAGGCCTCGGTCTCGTATTTATGATTTATGAGCTGTATGGCTTTTTGCAGGTCTTTGACATTGAAGTTGTCGAGCATGATTCGATGAATACCTCCGATAGCCAACACCTGATCAAGTTCCATAAAATTGCGGACCTCTATTTCAATTTTTAAATTTAATGATTTTTTATTGAGATACTCTTGCACGGCATGTATGGCTTGGGGAATGCCTCCAGCAAAATCCACGTGATTATCTTTAATAAGAATCATGTCGAAAAGGCCGAAACGATGATTGTACCCCCCTCCGGTTTTTACCGCATATTTTTCTAATTCTCGAAGCAAAGGTGTAGTCTTGCGGGTATCGAGTAATTTTACGGGATAATCTTGAAGGGCATCTACAATACGGCGGGTTTGAGTCGCAATACCTGAAAGACGCTGCATAAAATTGAGTACCAGGCGCTCTCCCGAAAGGATGCTTACAGGATTGCCCTCCAAGGTAAAGGCGACATCTCCAGGTTGAATAACCTGTCCATCCTGAAGAATAGCAATAAACTCGAGATGGGGGTCGATGCGGTGAAAAACACGACGAGCAATCTCCATTCCACATAAAATTCCAGGTTGCTTTACCAGCAGTCGAGCCCGTGAAATTGAGCCCGAAGGAACTGTAGCCAGCGAAGTATGATCGCCGTCACCTACATCTTCTTGCAAAGCCTGGTCTATAATTTCATCAAGGGTCATAAAGATTTATTCTCGCTGGGCTCGATTTGAAACTGAATAATACGCTCTTTGTCTTCCATTTTTTTCATCAAAGAGTAAACCTTGAAAATGCCGGTGTTACAACTGAGAATGCCAATCAGAAATTTAGCACCATCGGCCGATTTACCCTGATGACTCACCCGAAAACTCACAGGTTTGTTATCATCAAAAAAACGTTTAAGGAATCCTTCAGCTTGCGATTGGCTGAAAATACCTTCATGACCGGGAAGACTCAACGTAAGGGCTGGATTAAAATTCTTTGCTAGCTCCTTTGCATTCCCTTCTTTGAGCCATTTGATAATGTTCTCCTGGCCATCCTGACACTTCCCCCCCACGGGGGACATGAAAACCAATAGAACAAGGGATCGAAATAAAATCTTTTTAAGCATTACTTATGAAAATTACAACTTCGATGCCACAATAGTATTTTTATGCAAAAATACAGAATAATACACGTTTATCACGAAAACCAATCAATTTTAACACATGGCTTATCTTCGCAAATATGAAAATCGTCTTTTTGCTCAACGGAAAAACCCAGGAAGAATACGTCGAAAAAGGCCTTCTCGAATATGAAAAAAGAATTCAGCGCTATGTGCCTTACCAACGCATCGAAATCCCTTCGCCCCGCATTCAAGCGGGTACCCAAGAAACTTTTGTAAAAGAAGCAGAAGCCCGATTGATGGAAAAATATGTGCTACGAGGTGCCGAGCTGATTCTACTCGATGAAAAAGGTAAAATGATGTCATCAGTAGAATTTGCCTCGATGCTGCAACAAAGAATGAATACAGGCCTTAAAAATATTGTTTTTGCCGTGGGAGGCCCCTATGGATTTCATGAAAACATCCTCAAGCAGAGCAGCTTCAGGCTAAGTCTTTCACCAATGACTTTTCCGCATCAATTGGTACGACTTATCTTTGCAGAACAGTTGTATAGAGCCTTTACCATTTTGCGTAATGAACCTTATCATCATGAATAAAATACTATGCCATAGCCCTGTGCGTTTATTGAAGCAAAAACTTCATGCAGGCCCTTTTCCGCTGAAATTTACAAATCATTTTATGAAACGATTCACCTCTTGGTTCCTCTTGATTTTATCATATTGGGGGCCGCTTCAGGCCCAAATGCCCGAGAGCATGCATCCGGTGCAAGAAAAATACAAAACCGCCTTAGAGCTCTTCGAAAGGCAAAAATATGCCTCAGCGGGCCAACTATTTACTGAAATATCGCAGCAAAGCCTGGGAGAAACAAAAAGCATAGCCGATTATTATATAGCGGTTTGCGCCTACAAAATGGCCTCACAAGATGCGGGTGAAAAACTATCAGCCTTTGTAAGGGCGCACCCCACCAGCCCCAAACTCAATCAAGCACGCTTTTATTACGGCAATTTTATGTTTAATAGCCGCAATTACAAAGACGCCGCAAAGGCCTACGAAATTGTAGATGCTTATGAACTGCCCCCTGACGACTTGCCAGAATTTTATTTCAAAGCCGGCTATTGTCGGTATTTAAATGGTGATTATGAAAAAGCACGCTCTTATTTTCATGAAATTAAAGAAGGTAATCATTCCTATGCAACACAGGCCAGCTATTACTACGGACATATCCTGTACACAGAAAACAAATACGAGAGTGCTTTGAGGGAATTCAACAAATTAACAAACGACCCCTGGTATATGTCGATTGTGCCTTACTACATAGCCCAGATTTATTACCGGCAGGAAAAATACGAGGATTTATTGAAGGTGGCTCCGCCCCTGCTTACCAATGTATCGGGCAAACAAAAGGCCGATATAGCACGTATGGTTGGTGATGCCAACCTACGGTTGGGAAATTACGCCGAAGCCTTTAAATATTTGCAAATTCACAGACAATTTGGGAAATCAACGCCCGACAGACCCCAAGCTTATGCCCTGGCATATGCAGCTTATAAATCGGGAAACATCGAAGATGCAATTCAATACTTTCAGATAGCTGCTAATGGCAAAGATTCGCTGGCCAACAACGCCTGGTACCATCTTGGCGACTGTTACCTGAAAACCGGCAATAAGGCTTTTGCGCAGAATGCTTTTTTTAAAGCCTATCAGCTGGCTTACGACCAGCTCACAAAAGAAGATGCCCTTTTCAATTATGCCAAACTTTCCTACGAGCTGGCTTCCGACCCATACAACGAGGCCATGAATGCACTGCGCAAATATACTTCCGAGTACCCAGGTTCGCGCCGCAGCGACGAAGCCTTTCAATACCTGGCCAACCTGGCCCTCATAACTAAAAATTATGAAGAAGCCCTCAATGCCTTGGATAACATTAAAAACAAAGATATTCGGCTAAAAACTGCTTTGCAGCGCATCCTATTTTTCAGAGGCATCGAATTGTTCAACGAAAAACAATACAATAAAGCCATCAGTAGATTAGAAAAAGCCGCTGAGTATGATTATGATAAATCAATAAAACCCAGGTCGTTTTATTGGAGTGCCGAAGCCCTCTATCGCTTAGGGAACTATAACCAGGCTC
>CALJNV010000161.1 GCA_937981455.1 uncultured Bacteroidales bacterium
CTTTTTGCGCTTAAAGATGCCAATGCCAATTATATTTTTGACCAGCCCAATGAAGAGATTGCCTTTTCTGATACCCTTGTTCATGCTTACTATAAAGGTCTGAAAACCGATACCTTATCTTCAACTTTCTCTACAGGTAGCCTTTTGGTTTTTGCAGATTCTATCGCCTCAGGATCTCAATCCAAAACCATAAAAACCACCCCTATCAACTACGCCTTGTTTTCATTTATGGAGGCCGATTCAATTCAGGCTTTACTAAAGCGCGAGGTTATAGGCATAGGTCAGGTCCTACTTAATTTTAAACTGCCTGCCGACAGCTTGGTAACAGACCTGGTGAAACCTTTCGATACCCTCTTTCGGATGCTGCGCGAGTCGAACGCCGTAGGCGATAGTATTCGATTATGGTTTCCCGGATTTACCCACGATACCGTTCAATTGAAAATAGGCGCCCGAGGCATTCGTTCCGATACACTTACTTTCGTTCTGAAAAAGGATGCAAAAAATCAACGAGGCAATCAGAAGGAAAAGGTTCCCTCCCTCGGAATTAAAACTCCTCAAGGACCGGTGCATGCCTTTAATAAATTATACCTCATTTTTGATCACCCTATCCAAGCCATCAGTGTCGATTCATTACTGCTCATGGGTGCCAAAGACACTCTGAAAGTGCCTTTTGTTTTTGTAGATACCGTTGTTAAGCGCCGTGCAGTTATAAATTATAAACTTGGGTTTGGCGAGTCCTATCAGCTCATGGTGCCTCGGGGTGCTTTTACAGATGTATTTGGTTTGAAGAATGATAGCCTCAGGGTCCGTTTTTCTACACGCCCTGCCGATGCCTATGGTAAATTTATCCTTAAGGTTAACTGCCCCGATGATCAAACCCCTTTTTTAATCTGGTTGATGGATGACAAAGAAAAAGTACTTCGGCAAGACATTATCATGGGCGAAACCCAAATCGATTATGGCCTTCTTTTGCCTGGAAAATACCTTTTAAAGGCAATTAGGGATCGTAATGGCAATGGCCGCTGGGATCCTGGCAATTACAGAAAACATTTGCAACCTGAACGTGTAAAGTACTACGATGCCCCTATTGAAGTTAAAGCCAATTGGGATTTGAGAGAAGAGTGGAAAATTGAGCTCTAAAGAAAATGAAGACTTTTTATCATCTTTTTTAGGGCTATTAAACTACTCATATTCAGCGTTAACTCAATTAGAATGTATCAATTTTTATGTAAGCCTAATCTTTTATTTGTTTGTTTATGTTGCTTTAACTCAGTTTTTGCTATATGTATATTTTTTTATGCCTTATTTTTTTGAATGATAGCCGCTTCCATTTTCCTTGCTGGTTCTAAGTTCTTCTTTTTTTATATAATTTGGAAAAGCGCTGAGATTATTAACCCTATTTATTAACAATATGTTATTGACGTTTTCGCTGGTAAGGCAAAGTTGTTAAAAGTCTGAAAAATTGAATTTGTTATACATTTTGAAGGTAAAAAGTAAACCTCACTTCTACCATTTTTTGCCCTCGTAATAGGTAGAGATTATTTTTTGTGGATTCTTACTTTTCTACAAGGTAATACTTTAAAATCGCAAAATTTTGGGAGTGTATTTCTTTTTTCGTTCACGAAGGAGTCCCTACTTAATAAAAAAAATCTGAAATAGATTGCTTTATGTAGTTTATGGGACTGAGGCATAAAACCTATGGCCGTTGTAAAACGTCGGAGGAAGGAAAAATTTGCAGGAATAAGTAATTTGTCTTACTCTTTTATATAGCTCTAATTTATTGTTTTACTATAAAGCTTCCATCAATACTTTGGAAGTAATTTCGGATATCGGCAGCCATTTCGGTATCGATATTGAAAGTGCGTTTTTTGACAAATCGACTGGTAAACAGTCCATACCCATTCACTATGTTTGTATATTCTGGTCTTTCTTGAACTATGCTCGAACTGGGCTCGTTAACTTCAAGATAAATATTGAACTCGTCGGGAATTACAGCTATGATGAGATCCATTTTCCAGGGGAGTCTTTTTACCGAAGGATTGGGTGGGATTACACTACTTAAAAATTTGTAGAAAGCTGAGCCTGAAAAAGAAATTTCAAGATCTTCGGTGCCATCGGTGCGTTGGCTTTTAACCACCCCTAGCTGGTAGTCGGCTGAATGATAGGTAGTGTCGTTTGCTCCGGTAAATTCTTTATAGTAAAATCTATAAACTGCCTGAAAGCGTCGCCCATTCACTGCAGCTCTCCATTTTACAGTATTTTGATTTTCTTTGTTTAGGATTTTTATAAAAGGTTTACTGGGATTATAAAGGGGCCTGCTGATATTAAAATCTTTTACCATCAGGGTGGTCGAAGTTACCAATTTGCCTGTTTTTTTATTGTGCACCTCAAGTCGAAATTTATGATCGGTATGAATCCAGATTGTGTCGTTTCCCGAAATGGCAGCAGGCGTTGGAATCTTCCCTTCATAAACGAGCAGATAGGGAAATTGTGGATTGTAAAAAGGGCTGTTGGGGTCTTCTGATCTTTGAACCCGACGAGGCTTCAAAAAAATACTTTGCAGAACTACATCTCCTTTGAGCTCATCAATCTTTGCAAATATAATGGCTGTATCGTAGGTGATGCTATCAGCAATTTGAGCATATTGCAGTGCATCGCCCTGTCCGAGGTAGGCTTTGTTAATACGAATGTATTGGTTTTGCTGGGCGGGATCAAGGATTCCGTAAACGATGGTAATATCTTTGTAAGAGGCATTTACATCAAAATCGGTCTCGCAAGCTGGCAAGAGGAAAAGAGTAAATCCGAATACAAGAAGGTAAAAATATCGATTTTTCATGGGTTTGTTTATCGTTTGGAGATGCATCATTTTCTTTACGACAGCTCATGAAGGGTAGGTTGGAGCTGGATGGCAAATTTAGGATAAATGTATTTGAGAAAGGTTTAGTTTCATTCAGTGGGCAATGGTTTTTTGCTTAATCATGCCGCCCACTGCATCTTTTACGTTATTTATCACAATGAAAGCATTGGGATCTATTAGTTCGATTTCTTTGCGCAGGCGTGCAACTTCAAGTCGAGTGATAACGGTATAAACTATTTCTATTTCGCTGGGCAGCTGATTTTTACGGGTATAGCCTCTTTTTCCGCAAAACACTGTAACCCCCTTGCCCAATTTTTGTACTATCATCTCACGTATTTCTGTGGCATGAGGTGATATGACCATGACACCAAGGTATTCATCCACACCTTCCACCACATAATCCACAGTTTTACTGGCTACTATATAAATGAGTATAGAATATAGGGCGGTTTCCACATTAAAAAGCCATGCAGCTATTGTAAACAATATTACATTGAAAACCAGTATAAAATCGCCTATAGTGAGACCTGTACCCCGGGTAAGGTATACTGCTAAGACTTCTGTACCATCGATTACTGCACCTCCTCGCACAGCCAGTCCTATGCCTAACCCAAGAAAAAAACCACCAAATACCGAAATCAAAAGTCGGTCGTGGGTAATAATAGGGAAATCAAAAAATGCCAAGACAATAGCCAGGCCTGTAATGGACAGACCACTGCGAAGACCAAAAGTTTTGCTTACCTGTGTATAGCCTAATACAATGAATGGTATGTTAATCAACAGCACTAGCAGGCCCAAATCGAAAGAGGTAAGACGATTGATGATGAGTGATAGTCCAGTAATACCTCCATCAATAAGCGAATTGGGCAATAAAAAACCTTTTAAACCGAAGGCTGCTGAAAAAACCCCGAGAGTGATAATAATACTATCACCGATTAAATGTCGTAATGTATTTCTTAATCTGATAACATTTCGAGCGTAAGCATATGCCGAGCCCCCACTTCGAGTGACAAAACCTGATACCCACTTCCAACTTC
>CALJNV010000162.1 GCA_937981455.1 uncultured Bacteroidales bacterium
AATTACAAAAAAAATAAACAATAAAGAGAGTACCAGGCGCAACCAAACACCTGGGTTTACCTTTCCATAACCCTTGCGTAAGCCATAGTCAAGCATGTGCACAAGAGTGCTGATAAGAAAAAGCTGAGCCGTCCAATAATGAAAATTTCTAAAAAAAGCTGCCCATGGATTGAAAACCATTATCTTGGAAATAGATCTCCATGCATCATGAACATCATAGGGCAAGGCTAAAATCACCCCACTGACAGCACACAAAAAGAAAAAAGCCGTAGCCCATTGCCCATAGTAATAAGTTCTTAAATAATTCCAGACGCTTAAGGCGATTTTTTTCATTTATCTGAGATGTAGAGTAAAGTGAAGTGAAACCTTATTCTTAAATCCTTACCCATATTTTGCCTGATTCGGAAGAGTAAACAGATGGAAGACGGCTTAGAGGAGATGCTGCGGGTCCTTTGGCTGGCATTCCCTCTTTGTTGAAACGACTTCCATGGCACGGACAATGAAGCAATCCGTCACGAACTTCACGAATTCTGCAGCCCAAATGTGTGCAACGATTTTCAAAGGCTAAAAAATTATTGCCTTGCCGAGTAATAATAATTGCATCAAGAACCAGAAAATCGGCAACTTCAGAAGCTTTTACCACATAAGTTTTTGAGCCTTGAACCAATTTTTTTTGCCTCCGCAACATAGCACCGATGGCCATTGAAATAGGCAAAACCATGAAAGCCAAAATTTTTTTCACAAATCTTCGCCTCGACCAGAGGATGGGTTGCCAGTCTCTTTTCATTTACACGCTGCTTGATGTAGTTCGTATAAAACTGCGAAAATAAAGCACTTTTACCGGATTATTTAAAAATTATTGATTTAAAGAGACGCTCAATAGATTGAACACATTTAAAGCCTGCTATGAGGTATCGACAACATATCATGGATTTTAAAGAATTTTATCAACAAATACTTTCAACACAGATTATTTTCGAATTACTTTTGAAAGGCAATTCCTGATTGCAATGGTACCGAAGGTTCGCTGGTTGTTTTACATTTTTCTTCTCTTAGCCCTTGAATCCATGGGGCAGGTTGGTTTCATTGAAAACCGTGGGCAGTGGGAAGGGCCCTTCATTTTTCGAGCCGATCTAGCACCGGGCATAAGCGCTTTTATTGAAAAACAAGCAATTACGTTTAATATTACGAATTTTCAGCACCAAGAAGAGGAAGAAAACCATTTAGGGAAAACAGATTATAATCACCTACACGGGCATGCATTTCGAATAGTTTTTCAGGGGGCTTCGCTAATACATATCACTCCAATGAATCCTCTTCCGGGGCATGAAAATTTTTTTTTAGGTCGCAAAGCCGAGCGTTGGGCCACTGGATTAAAAAAATACCGCAGCCTTATCATTAAAGAAGCCTGGCCAGGCATTGATATTGAATTGGAAATTAAAACCCACAGCTTAAAATACGCATTCGTTTTAAAGAATGGCAAAGACATACAAAACATCAGGCTTTCCTACGAAGGACTGGATGAAATACGTCTTATCAACGGAGAATTGCAACTAAGGACCAGTTTGGGCGACATCATTGAAAAAGAGCCCATAGCGTGGACAAGGGATGGACAAAGGGTACCAATAAATTATCAACTGCTTGACAATGACATAAAATTTGTTTCACCCGAGGGTTTAAAAGTAGAAAATCTTATTATTGACCCTGAGCTTATTTTTTCGACCTACTCTGGCAGTACGGCCGACAATTGGGGCTATTGCGGAACCTATGCACCAGATCATGCAGTGTATTCAGGCGGTATTGTTTTCAATACGGGTTATCCTGTGAGCATAGGAGCCTGGCAACAAAACTTTGCCGGAATGTGCGATGCTGGAATTATGAAATATGATTCTTCAGGTACACAGCGCTTATGGGCTACTTATCTCGGGGGGCAGTACGCCGACATTCCCCATAGCATGATTGTAAATGAAAGGGGAGAACTCGTCGTTATGGGAACTACCGGATCTCCAGATTTTCCAACAACATTCAATGCTTACGATACAACATTTAATGGAGGTACACCCTTAAACTATGCATCTTTAAATTTTCCGCAAGGCAGCGACCTATTTGTGGCCGTGCTGAATGAAACTGGAACAGTGCTCAAAGGCAGTTCTTTTATTGGAGGCAATGGCAACGATGGGCTCAATTTCAGACAACGCTATTCGAGTTATCTCATCAGCGGTAACGATAGCCTGTATTACAATTATGGCGATGGAGCAAGGGGAGAGGTAATTATTGGGGCCAACGATGAGATAATAGTGGGCTCTTGTACCTTTTCTTCAGACTTTCCGGTTACCTCAGGAAGTCCTCAACCCATTCATGGAGGGAAACAGGATGGAGTTATTTTCAAATTCGACAGGTATGCTCAAACTCTTCTTTGGAGTACATATTGCGGAGGGAGTGGCGACGATGCCATATACTCCATAGACCAAGGAAATGATGGAAGCATTTATTTTGCCGGAGGAACCAACAGCAATAATTTACCTATATCAGCCGGGGCATGGATGGGTAGCCGCCCGGGGGGTAGTGCCGATGGATTTGCAGGAAGACTTTTTGCCAATACTTCACATTTTGAAGGACTTACTTATTTTGGATCTTCTGCTTATGACCAGGTTTATTTCATAAAAACCGGGCCTGATGGTTATCCTTACCTTTTTGGACAAACCAAGGCTCCTGCAAATACACTTATGATCAATGCTACTTATGGACAATCCAACAGTGGGCAGTTTTTGGCAAAACTTTTACCAAACCTCAACGGCGTGATATGGAGCACTGTATTTGGGACCGGTGATGGAAAACCCAATATCTCCCCAACAGCATTTTTGGTAGATGTATGCAATCGAATATATATCAGTGGATGGGGACGCATTTTTGGCAATAGTGTGGTTAATGGGGTACCTTATCCATGGGGTTCAATATTTGGCACAATAGGTTTGCCAGTTACTCCCGACGCTCTGCAAACACAAACCGACGGACAGGACTTTTATGTGGCGGTGTTTTCACCCAATGCCACAGGATTGGAGTATGCTACATTTTTTGGTGAACTCCATTATACAGGCTGCTCTTACAGCGGCCACGATCATGTGGACGGAGGAACAAGCCGCTTCGATCCACAGGGCAACATTATTCAATCGGTTTGTGCCTCCTGTGGCAGTTGTCAACAATTTCCCACTTTTCCCAATCCAGGTGCATGGTCAAACACAAATAATTCCTGGAATTGCAACAATGCGGTTTTCAAAATCAAACTGCTAAGCGATTTCGCGCTTGCAAGCTTCCAACAACCTCCATCGGGATGTGCACCTTATACAGTTCAATTTCAAAATACCGGTCGAGGCTCTTCCTATGAATGGGACTTTGGAGACCCTTCGTCGGGCCCAAATAATACATCAACGCAGACAAACCCAATGCATACCTACGAACAACCAGGAATTTACCAGGTACAACTGATAGCCTGCTTATCAGGTAGTTGCAATGGCTGCGACACCCTTACCCGGTATATTCAGGTATTTAGTGATACTACCATACGCCTCGATACACTTCGCATTTGCAAGGGCACATGGGTTCAGGCTGGCATGCCCCCTGTGCCGGGGTCAACCGCATCCTATCAGTGGATTCCTTCTTCAGGTCTCAACGCATCGAATATTTCAAATCCTCTAGCATCGCCCCTCATTACCACCGATTACCTATGCCTGGTCAGCTATAGCGGATGTACCGACACCTTACTCCAAAGAATAGAGGTTGCAAATACCGGTGCTTTTGCTGGAAATGACACTACTGTTTGCTCTCCATGGTTTCAGCTCATTGCAACGTCAGGTTCCCCTGGTTCTAACTTCTTGTGGTCATCGAGCAATATTTTTTCCGATACCTTAAATCTTTCGCCATCAGACAGCACGGCATGGATTAACCTTCTTTATTATGGGAGTCATTCATTTTATTTAAAAGTTGTAAACGCCTCATGTACAGCGGTCGATAGTATTAACATTATATTTGGAGGAACAGCGATTGAAACCGGAACAAATCGGGAAATATGCCATGGAGATACAGTTCACCTTCATGCAACAAACCTTTTTCCTACCCATACGGTTGATTGGTCATGGGAACCCTCGGCATCCATTTTGGGGAATAATCAACAAGCCACAGTAATAGCAGCACCAGATAGCACCACACGCTTTGTGGTAACGGCCACCACAGCATGGGGATGCATTGCCACCGACAGTGTATGGGTTGAGGTAAGCAAAATTCGACCCAACACCGGTAGCCTCAATTGTTCCTGCCATAACCTTTGTAATGGATCCGCATGGGTAGCTCCAGCAGGAGGATTCCCACCCTATGCAGTCACTTTTAGCAATGGAGCGTCAGGTAACCTTATTCAGCAACTTTGCCCAGGTAACTACCATGCATACATTATCGACTCGCTGGGATGCGATACCACAGTCCAATTTACAATATCAGCCCCTGAATCTTTTAAAATTACTGCACTGATTACCCAACCTCAATGCCATGGAGACAGCACTGGTGTTATCCAGCTCCAGATTAGTGGAGGAACGCCTCCCTATTTGGTACATTGGTCCAATGGAGCAACGGGAAACCTCATCAATGGACTGGCCGCAGGGTCTTATATTGCGTGGATAGCTGATGTGAATGATTGTGATACTTTCCTTGTTTTTCAATTGAATCAACCCCCGGCTTACCACATAAATTATGTCTCCCAAAATCCAAGCTGTCATGGAGGGCAAAACGGAAGCATTTCCCTAACTATTCAAGGTGCCACACCTCCTTACA
>CALJNV010000163.1 GCA_937981455.1 uncultured Bacteroidales bacterium
ATAGATTTGGGTCCAGGTATTTCCCTTGAATATAGAATACTTAACAAAGTCAACATTTCTGCTACGCCCTCTTTAAGATGGTGGCCTCAGTCGCTCAGCGACAACGAGCAAGCAACCCAACCCACTGCATGGGGGGTAAAATTCGGGTTTAAATACAATTTTTAATAAAAAACACAAAAAGGTTGCAAAATTGATTATATTTGTGGCTGTTAGTGCCACAGGCAGCTATGTACCCTTTACCGTCTACCATTGTATCGACCTTTTGGAATCGCAATAAAAGCATTTTCTTGCCGCGATGGACTTTAGTATTCGCTACCCTATTATGGTTTACAACAGTGTCAGCCAATGAATGCACAGCAGAATTTGACTACTTTCAATCCCCTACCGGTTGGCTTGATATACAATTTGCAAACTTATCCAGTGGGCCTATTGGATTATATACCTGGGACTTTGGAGATGGCTTCATAAGTTATGAGGAAAATCCCATGCATAGTTATCAAAACCCAGGTACTTATCTGGTTTGCCTCACGGTTTCCAGTCCAACCAAAGACTGTTATGACGTAAAATGCATTCAGATTACTTTACCTCTTCCCGTCAATTGCTACACACCTTTTGAGACAGATACTTCAGGCAGCAATCCATTCCTGGTATATTTTACAGCTTTCCCCCCTCCCGAGGTCGACACCCTGCTCTGGGATTTTGGAGATGGGCATACTGGCAGAGGGTTGAATATTTCGCACAATTATACCGATACAGGCAGCTATGTTGTCAGCTTGGTTGCTTACAATCATCACAATCCCACAGGCTGCTATAGCCAGGTTATGGACACTGTAAGCATTCATTTCGAACCCTGTGTATCGGCATTTATGATGACTTCCCCCTCTTATAATCCCCTTCAAGTACATTTCATTCCCATTTCTAGCGGTAAAATCAATTTCTATTATTGGCAATTTGGCGACGGCAAAACGTCCTTCGAAGTCTCACCCATACACACCTATTCTGACACAGGTACTTTCAAGGTTTGCTTGATTGTTGGAAACTCTATCTGGCCTCAATATTGCTATGATACTGCCTGTCAGGAGCTAGTAATTAAGATTAGTCGATGCAAGGCCGATTTTGGGTATGAGCAAAATTCTGTTTATCCCTTAAAGTTTAGTTTTGTTAACCAGTCTATTGGGGTTCTAAACCAATTTATCTGGGATTTTGGAGATGGTGATACCAGCCACGCCATTGAGCCTATACATAGTTTTTCTGCACCGGGAGACTATGAGGTAAAACTAAAGGTGAGTAATTTGAATTATCCAGAGATATGTACCGATAGCATTGTCAAAATTATAAGCACTGGTAACCTCTCGTGTACAGCCTCATTTTGGTGGATTAATGATTCGCTGCACCCCGTAGAAGTAACATTTTTTTCAGAAATAACCGGGAGTCCCGATTTAATCCTATGGGATTTTGGAGATGGTACCCTTTCAACAGAATTCAATCCTGTACATGCTTTTCCCGACACGGGCAGTTACGAGGTAAGGTTAATAGTTTTAAATACAGCCTACCAATTTTTCTGCAGCGACACGGCAAGCGCTACCCTACATTTGAAAGTAAATCATTGGCCCCGAGCAGATTTCTCGTTTTACCTAGATAGCCTTGCCCAACAACCCAACCTTTTCAGGTTTAAAGATCTCTCGAAAGGTGCAAAGATTACTCAATGGCATTGGCGGTTTGGCGATGGAGGAACCTCCACAGAGCAAAATCCAGTTCATGCTTATGCAGCAGTCCATCAATATCAGGTCTGTTTAAAAATTTACGACTTCTTACCTCCCAATTTTATTGTTACAGACAATGTTTGCAGATCTCTCCAAGGCAGAAATTATTATAATCTGGGAGGTTCTGTTTTTGCCGGCCAATTCCCAATAAATAATCCTACGCCCCAAAACGATAGTGCCTGGGTTTCATTGTATCGCCTGCAAAAGGGAGGCAAAATGAATCTTTTGCGTAGTAGCAAATTCACAAAACTAGGTTATTACTGGTTTTCCGATGTACTGGAAGGGGAATATTTGATAAAAGCCGCTTTAAGTAAAGGGTCCACACATTTTAATGAATATTTCCCAACTTGGGGACTCAGCTCTTTAACGTGGATGAACGCCGACCCCATTACCCTCAACAAAGACATCTTTGACGCCGATATACATCTTATTAAAAAGAACTTGAGTGGTTCGGGGCCCGGTTCCGCTTCAGGCAGGGTGGTTATCATGCAGGAAACCCCTTATCTTCAATTGTTACCTGCCTCAAATTTTATTGTATTCCTAAAAACTTTATCCGGTACCTTCCTCGACTATACCTATTCCGACTCATTGGGTCAATTTGAGTTCCATTTCCTGCCCCTAGGGAGTTACTCAGTCGAATCAGAATATCCTGGCCTTTTATGCCTGACCGATACTGCGCATTTATCAACCATTTCACCTATAAAAAAAGACCTGTTGGTAAAAATGTTTGAGAGGCATGCTTTAGCCATTCCGGAAACCCATTTTAAGATTGGTCCACAAATATGGCCTAATCCAGCACAAAATTCAATTAGGCTTTTATGGGATGCGTCACTACCTCAAACACAAGAAATAACCATCTATGGTATTGATGGTAGAGCTGTTATGCATCGATTTTGGGAAGTAAATGTAGGGGAAAACCTTATAGAAATAAACATAAATCATTTATCTCCGGGTATTTATTTAATAAAAATTGAACCAGAATCTTTTTCCAAAAAATTCATTAAACGATAAAAAGGAAAGAAACTTATTACTATGAGAGGCTAAAAAATTTTTCATTGTTTTGCCGACAAAAAACAAATACTTTTGCTTGTAAAATCAAATAACCAAGGCATGGAAATCCTCGGAATTGATATAGGCGGCAGTGGAATTAAAGGTGCATTGGTAGACATTAGAACTGGTGAGTTAAAAACCGAAAGATTGAGAATTCCCACGCCCAGGCCCTCCACTCCACAAGCCATTGCGCAAGCAGTAAAAGAACTTGTAGATAATTTCAATTACAATGGTCCCATAGGTTGCGGTTTTCCCGCACTGGTTATCAACGGAGTAGTAAAAACTGCAGCCAACATTGATGCCACATGGGTTGATGTTAAGGCCGAAGAGCTCTTTTCGGCCCAAATAGGCATGCCTGTGTATCTGCTCAACGATGCCGATGCAGCTGGCATTGCAGAAATTACCTTTGGCGCCGGAAAGGGGCGCATGGATACCGTCTTTTTGATTACCATTGGAACGGGTCTTGGAACAGCCATCTTCACCGAAGGAAAACTACTACCCAATACAGAACTGGGCCATTTGAAGATGTACGGAAAAAGTGCTGAAAAATACTGCAGCGATGCAGTAAGAAAAGTCAAAGAGCTTACGTGGAAACAATGGGCTTCGCGCTTCAACGAGTATTTGGCTTATATCGAATTTCTTTTCTCTCCCTCTCTTATCATATTGGGCGGAGGAGCAAGTAAAAAATTTGAACTATATGCCGAATTTTTAAATGCCAAGGCAGAAATTGTTCCCGCCCAATTGCGCAATCAGGCGGGTATTATAGGTGCTGCCTACAGAGCGTGGTTTAAAGATTCGCTGAATACAGCAAGTCAATAAACCCAGCATTGGAATGACTGCCGTAATTTTGCAGTCGAAAAAAAAACAGAACTTGGAAATTCCATCGGCTTTAGAGCTTTATCAGGGCCATGCCAGTGTATTAAAAACAGCCGCCCTGATGAAAGAAAAGACTGCCTCTCGAATTGTTTTATCCGGCCTGCGAGGCAGTTCCAGAGCTTTTGTTATAGAGTCTGTGCGCAGGCTTCATTCTACAGTTCATCTTATTGTTGTAGATGAAAGAGAAGACGCCGCTTACTTGTTGAACGACCTGGAAAATCTTACCGGCGACTGCACTAAAGCCTTCGAGAAACGTAGGGTCCTTTTTTACCCCACTTCTTACCGGCGTCCGTATGATCCAGAATTTGTAGATAACGCAAACGTACTTTCCAGAGCTGAGGTGCTCAACAAAATAAGCACATGGACCCGAGATTTACTGGTCATTACCTATCCCGAAGCTCTCTCAGAAAAAGTAGTAACACGAAAAACCCTCAAAAAAAACACCCTCACCCTACATGAAGCGGAAAACATATCCATGGATTTTTTAGCCGACATGCTCATCGAATACGGTTTTGAGCGAGTGGACTTTGTGGTAGAACCTGGACAGTTTGCCATCAGAGGTGGAATTGTGGATGTTTTCAGTTTTAGTCACGAATTCCCTTTTCGTATTGAATTTGATGGAGACATGGCAGAATCGATTCGAACTTTTGATCCAACCAGTCAGCTATCTATCAAACGCTTACATAAAATCGATCTTCAACCCTCGCTAGAAAAGCAGTCTTCGAACGAGCAAAGAGAAAATATTCTTGACTTCTTGCCCGAAAACTCAGTAATCTGGCTCAGTCGGCCCCTATACAGTGCAGAGGTCATTGATAAAGCCTTTGAAAAAGCGGAGGAGGTTTATCAAAAAATTAATTCACCCATTAAGTTTAGATCGCCTGAAGAGCTTTTTATGAGCAGAAAAGAATATTTAAAAAGCCTGAGCAAACACACCCTGGTAAGTTTTAATGGAGAGACCCTTGAAAACGCTGTGGAAATTTCTTTCGATATAGCCCCGCAACCCCATTTCAATAAGAACTTCGATCTACTTTTTGAACATCTTGCTGAGAATGACAAAAAACAATTTTATACCTACATATTTAGCGATAATACGCGTCAGCTAGAACGCATCAAGCAGATTGTGGAAGACATGAGTGGCAACCGCCACGAGGTGGTGCCAAAGTTTTTCGAAGTTAATCATGCACTGCATGAAGGATTTGAAGATTATACTTTACGCATTGCCTGTTATACTGATCATCAGATATTTAATCGTTATCACCGATACCGACTCAGGGAAGGATTTGCGGGTCGAGAAGCGCTTACCATAAAAGAGCTGAGCAACCTGAAGGCCGGCGACTATGTGGTACATATTGACCATGGCATAGGACGATTCGACGGGATGGAAATTATCGAAAACAATGGCCGCAATCAAGAAGTACTGCGTATTATTTATCAAAACAACGACTTGCTGTATGTAAGCATACATTCGCTTCATAGAATTGCAAGGTATACTGGGAAAGATGGGACGCCCCCCACCCTTAATAAATTAGGAACCAAAGCATGGCAAAACGTAAAAAATCGCACTAAACAACGCTTAAAAGATATAGCCCGCGACCTTATACAACTATATGCTCGGCGCAAAGCCAGCGTGGGGTTTTCATTCAGTAGAGATACTTATTTGCAACACGAGCTCGAGGCATCTTTTATTTACGAAGACACGCCTGATCAGCTAAAGGCTACACAGGACGTAAAATCTGACATGGAAAAATCCATTCCCATGGACCGCCTGGTTTGTGGTGATGTAGGTTTTGGGAAAACAGAAGTAGCAATAAGGGCAGCCTTTAAAGCTGCCACCGACGGAAAGCAGGTTGCTGTATTGGTGCCCACCACCATACTGGCCCTTCAGCATTACAAGACCTTTTCTTCCCGACTCATTGATTTTCCGGTTAAGATAGAATATATTAATCGTTTTAAAAATGCTGCTGAACAGAAAAATGTAATTGCCAAAATTGAAAAAGGAGAGATTGATATAGTCATAGGAACCCATCGCTTGCTCAGTGCCGACGTAAAATTTAAAGACTTGGGTCTGGTGATTATCGATGAAGAGCAAAAATTTGGAGTTGCAGCAAAAGAAAAATTGCGTCAGTTGCGCGTGAACGTTGATACGCTGACACTCACAGCGACGCCCATTCCTCGAACCCTTCAATTTTCGCTCATGGGTGCCCGTGATTTATCGGTGATAAGCACTCCCCCACCCAACCGCCAGCCCGTGCATACGGAGATTCGCAGCTTTAGCACCGAAACCATTCGAGATGCCATAATGTATGAGCTCAACCGGGGCGGACAGGTATTTTTCGTTCATAATAGGGTAGAAAACATTATGGATGTGGCCGGTATGATCAAAAAATTCGTCCCCGATGCTCGGATAGCAATAGGTCATGGACAAATGGAAGGTAAAAAACTGGAAAGTATAATGACTGATTTCATTGAAGGAGAATATGATATATTAGTAGCCACAACTATCATAGAATCGGGACTGGACATTCCCAATGTAAACACCATTATCATTAATGAAGCTCAAAATTTCGGATTAAGCGACCTGCACCAGCTTAGGGGCCGTGTAGGGCGAAGCAATCGTAAGGCCTTTTGTTATCTGCTCACCCCTCCATTGTCTTCACTGAGTGAGGATGCCCGAAAAAGACTAAGAGCCATAGAAGAATTCTCCAACATAGGTAGTGGATTTCATATCGCCATGCGCGACCTTGACATAAGAGGAGCAGGCAACCTACTTGGAGCCGAACAAAGTGGGTTTATCAGTGAATTGGGCTACGAAACCTACCAGAAGATTTTAGATGAAGCCATTAAAGAACTCAGAGAATCAGAATTTAAAGATTTATTCCCAGAAATTCAGCCCAGCGAACAATACCTTGAGGATTGCATGATAGAAACTGATCTCGATCTCCGCTTTCCTGTTGAATATATAGGAAATTTAACAGAAAGATTATCGTTGTACAAAGAGCTCGATTCTATAGATAAAGAAGATGATTTACAGGATTTTGCCCTAAAACTGGAAGACCGCTTTGGCCCTATGCCAGAAAGCGCAAAAGGTTTAATGGACACAATACGACTGCGCAGAATTGCCAAGAAGCTCGCCATTGAAAAAATCATTCTGAAAAACAATCAGATGATATGCCATTTTGTGGCAGATGAACATTCTCCATTTTACAAAAGCAGCGAATTTGGGAATATACTGCGATACGTTCAGGCTCATCCCCGACGCTGTAAACTTAGGCAAGCTGGAGTCAAGCTTAGCCTCACCGTACTGAATATTTCTTCGGTTGAAAAAGCCATGATTTTGCTCAATGAATGGCTGGGGAAGTAAGAAAGCGCAAAAAAGCCACAGGCATGTATCGTCTCAGCCCTCGCCTTGCTTTTGTTGATACTCAAGGGTAATGCGGTCAAGCCTTTTTTGAATAATCTCAGCAATGATTTTATCCTGAGGTGGCCAGAAAATGGTAGAATGCTCTCCAGGTATGGGATGAACATTCACTCCACCAAGAGCATATTTCGACCAGCCGTAGGTCTTGGGTTCTTCTATATAAAAAGTCTGACGCGTAGCCCTAAATAAATCAATGGTAACAGGAGAAGGCTTCAATACATAGTTTTCCATTGCCCGTGTATTTAATTCGTGTACATCGCGCAAAAATTCAGGAAGTTTATCCTTATCTCCTTGTAAATAGGCTTTTTGAGCTTTGAAAAGAAACATAAGTCGACGGAATTTCCATCGAAGACTTTTGATTTTTTTGTCAAAAATTCCTGCCTGTCGACTTTCCTTATCCGTAAGGAAAATCCATACGACAAAAAGAATTTTCATCGAGGAAATTTTCAGTTTACGGATATACTTTTTAACATGGGGGAAATGCTTATCAGAAGTAAAGGCTACAGTGTCGAACATACCCACAAAGGGGACATCTTCGTCCTGCTGAACAAGCTGACGAGCCATTTCAAAGGCAATAATACCCCCCAGAGAGAAACCCGCAAAAGCATAAGGCCCCTTGGGAGCTATTGTTTTTATTTCTGAAATATAATGGGCTGCAATTTCTTCCATGGTGGCCAGCGGAACCTCTTCACCGCTGAGTCCCTTGGCCTGAAGTCCATAGACCGGTTGGTCGTGTGAGAGATTGTTAACCATAGAATTGTAAAGCATAACGTTAAGTCCGGCTCCATGGATAAGGAAAAGAGGAACTTTGTTTCCAAATGGCTTTATACGCACCAACGAGCGCCAATCATTGACTGAACTTGCATGATCAATATAAGCCGCAAGTTGATCTAGTCTGCTATGCGTAAACAGAACAGCCAAAGGAATACGCTTGCCTATAAAATGCTCAATTTTTCCCATGATAGAGACGGCCAGCAAGGAATGTCCTCCCAACTCGAAAAAATCGCTATTGCGTCCAATGGAATCAACCTTCAAAACCTCACGCCAGATGTCAACCAATAAGTGCTCAGTGGCTGTCTGTGGGGGCACTATACCCTCATGAACCTGAATGCCCGTGTGGGTAGGTTCAGGCAAAGCCTTACGGTCAATTTTGCCGTTAGGCGTCTGCGGAAATTCATTAACCTCCACAAAATTTTGAGGAACCATATAATCCGGCAATTTTTCCAAAAGATAATTGCGGAGTTGAACCAAATCGAGCGATTCTCCGGATTCTGTCTTAAAATAAGCCACCAAACGCGGGCTGTTGGGAATATCTTCCCTTACAACCACAACACTTTGAACAATGCCAGGGTATTCCGACATTACCGTTTCAATTTCTCCCAATTCAATTCTGAATCCTCTAATTTTTACTTGATTATCAAGTCTTCCCAAATACTCAAAATACCCCCCAGGGAGTAAACGTACCAGGTCGCCTGTCTGATACATTGTACCGCCCGCTGCTCCGGTGAAAGGATCGGGCCGGAAACGCGCTTTTGTAAGTTCAGGATTATTGATGTAACCCAAGGCAACACCTTTTCCTCCAATAAATAGCTCACCAGGAACTCCCTCTGGAACCAATTGTCCAAACCTATCTAATACATAAAAGAAATTATTAGCCAGTGGTCGACCTATGGGTTCATAACGATCGGGAACCGGATGAAAATTAACTCTATGAGCTGAACTCCAGATAGTAGTTTCTGTAGGGCCATACATATTCCATACCTCGCGACAGTGAGTCACTAAAAAATTACTCAGATCTTGCTGCAACGCCTCTCCCCCACACAAAACTTTAAGTTCAGGATCTCCCTCCCATCCGGCAAAGGAAAGCATTCGCCAGGTAACTGGTGTGGCTTGCATATAGGTAATTCGGGCTTCTTTCAGTTTTTTCATCAACAAATGAACATCCATGGCCTCTTCATGCGTAGCCAATACAACAGTACCTCCACAAATGAGGGGTAAATAAAGTTCAAGACCTGATATATCGAAAGATACGGTAGTAACAGCCAACAAGCGGTCTTCGGAAGAAAAGCCAGGCTGACTCTTCACGGCCCACAGAAAATTAACCAATGCCTCCATGGGTATGACCACACCCTTGGGTTTACCTGTAGACCCTGAGGTATATATAATATATGCAGGATTGCCAGGTGAGAAAGAGGGCCAAGAGGTCGGTGGGGGCACTTCTTCATCCTTAAATTGCAGAAGTGTAGTTTCAGTCTCTTCAAACCATGAAACGAATTCGGGCTCGACCAAGGCAAATTCTGGCTTAGCATCTTCAAGGATATGTCGGATACGTTCACGCGGATATACCGGATCTAGAGGAATATAAGCTGCGCTGCACCGCATGACGGCCAACAATGACACCGGAAGCCGCCAACCCCTATGGAGCATTAAGGCCACCTTATGCCCACCTCCTACTCCTGCCCCAAGCATTTGAGTAGCTAATTGATCTACCTCATGCATTAAACTTGCATATGAAAGCGTTCGCTCTGTAGTCTCCAAGGCGGTCTTTAAAGGATAATCTCGGGCTATTTTTGAAACCCATTCAACTACACTATTTTGAGGAAATTCAGAGGGCTCAGGATTTATTTTGCCCAACATCGTTTCCCGACTTTTAAGTGTAACCCATTCGATCTGCTGAATAGGTTTATCCGGCATTTGAAGGGCTAAGTCAAGCAAGCGCAAATAATAGTGAGCCATTTGGCGAATGGTGGCATACCTGAACAAATCGGAATTATACTCAAAAGTGAGATGAAAGGCACCATTAAATTCTGCGGCAATAAGAGAAATATCATATTTAGCCACAAAATGTGGAGGATCGCTATAAGCCACTTTACACCCCTCAAAAATAGGCTCCAGGGAATGGGCATTTAAAAAATCGAACATTACCTGAAAAATGGGACTGATGCTAAGATCTCGCTTCAGATTCAGTACCTCCACCATCTTTTCGAAAGGCACTTCCTGATTCTCCTCAGCCTCTAACCATGTTTCGGCAGCAATTCTTACCAAATTATTAAATGAAATAGGTTGGTTCAAAAAGAAGCGAATGGGAAGGTTATTTATAAACACCCCCACAATGCCTTGTAAATCAGGATTCTTGCGATTGGCTGAAGGACAACCCACTACAATATCGTCTTGAGTAGTATAACGCTGCAGGAGGATAGCAAAACCGGCCAACAGGGTATGAAAAAGGGTGACTCGATGCGAAACACTAAATTCTTTGAGTACCTTACCCAGTCGGGTTGGCAGCTCCAGTTTATATTCAGCGCCATTAAAAGTTTGGCGGGACTTTCTTGAGAAATCGAAAGGAAGGTTGGTAGCATGCGGAATCCCTTGAAGTTTATTTTTCCAATAATCAATACCTGCGTTTAGCTCGCCCGATGCCCATCGTTGATTGAACCACCATATGTAATCAGAATACTGATATTCTGGTTGTTTTAGAGTGGGTGCAAGAGTTTTCTTAAATGATTTGTATGCCTCATTGAGTTCACTGATAAATATACCAGCCGACCAATTATCAAAAATCAAATGATGAAAATTGAACAACAGAATCCAGGATTCATCATCAATGCGGACAACGGCTATTTTGAACAGGGGGGCCAGGGCTAAGTCGAAAACCTGCAAAATAAACTGCTTTCGAAAACGAGCCCATTCAGCTTCTTTTTCGGCATCGGCAAGCGTAGTTAAATCAATCTTTTGCGGCTTTATGCTTATTTTTTTTTCGAAAAAATACACCGGTGCTTCCTTAAACTGTCTGATACAAGATCGCAGGGCCTCATGCCTGTCAACGATATATTGGAGCGCCTTTTCGAAAGCCTGAATATCGAAGGGGCCCTTCACCTGAT
>CALJNV010000164.1 GCA_937981455.1 uncultured Bacteroidales bacterium
AATAACTGCCAGAGAAATTCCTTTTATTGCAGCCGCTGATGCGCTTTTCATACTCCCCAACCACCTCATAACACTTCAACCTGATTTTAAACCCATTTCATTAGAAAACAGCAGAATGGTCACCAAAAATGGGGATCATATTTTCGCTTTTGAGAAAATCAAAGGAAACATTCTTACTGGAAAAAAGTTTAATATGACGGGAAGTTTTCATTTCAATGAAGGGAAGAACCATAGTGACATGATATTTTTCTCAAGCATTGAAAATAGCCCGGCGGGAAATTATACCATTGCCTCGGGAAAAATAAGTGATACCTCTGTTTTTCAGCTCAATCCTTGGTTCGACTTTTATGGCGATGTTTCACTCGATTCACGAAACCCTGCTATTCGATTCTCAGGCTACTACAGGCTAACCAGCGAAACCTGTACCGGGAAATCCTTTCCCGTCATACAGACTGATACTCTTCTAAAATCCGGTGATATAGCTCTTCCTTTTAACCCTCTCATGTTCAGCGCAGGAGGTAAAAATATTGTTAATGGCTTGTTTATGCACAGACAAGGAGGTATTTTTTATGGCAGCTTTTATGGTGCTCCCCGAGACCCCAGAGATGAAGCTGTATTCAGTACAAAGGGAATCATTAGGTTCAATGAAAATTTGAATCGCTATGAGGCTGGCTCTCTACAGGCCTCGGCTCGCTCTAAGGGTCCAGGAAATATAATATTGTATTATCCCTCAGTTTGTGAGATGTATATGAAAGGAAAATTTAATTTCAAACCCATTTTCGCCCCAGAAATTAAAATACAAGCATCGGGTTCAGCTGTTTACAACCTTTCAAAAGATAGCCTCAGTACTTCTCTTTTACTTGCTCTCAATTTTCCGTTCACCGATAAGGCCTGGAAAGCCATTGAAACCGACCTCCAGGCCTATGACAACCCGCTTGTATCCATCGAAACTGAAAAGTACAAAACCCAGCTCATCGATCTTCTAGGAGAAAAAAACCTTGAAATATTGATAACCGACGCAGAGAACCCTAAAAGCCGGGCCAAAGAAGTTTTGAATGCCAAACTTGTGCTCAGCGATATAAACTTTAACTGGGATTCTGTAAATCAAGTATTCAACTCTAAAGGAAACTTAACTGTGCTATATATTGATGGGGTATATGTAGGTCGAAAAATAAAAGGTTACGTGCAGCTTTCAAAAAAATTCAATGCAAAAGAAGACCAATTGCGCATACTTCTTCGTCCCGACGATGATTATTATTATTTTTTTGATTTGGGTAGAGGCAATGTGATGCGGGTGTATAGTAGTTCAAAAGAATTTACAGATCAAGTAGTTGCCAATAAAGATGAGTTCAATAAACAAATGGAAAAAACAGTTGCAGACAAACGCTGGCCTGCTTTCAGGCTTGCGCCTGTAACTCGAGCTGAAGCCATCGCTTTCAGGGCTGAAATGGAAAAAGTAAATTTGTACAGGAAAAATTAAATCTATAAAAATTGATTAACATATTAGTTTCTATACTATTAGCCTATCTCATAGGAAGTGTTCCTACTGCGGTGTGGGTAGGAAAATGGATGTATAATATTGACATCCGGGAACATGGCAGCCGCAACGCAGGAGCGACGAACACTTTACGAATTTTAGGCCCGAAAGCCGGCATTCCTGTAATGATATTTGATGTATTGAAGGGCTGGTTGGCTGTGCAGATAGCACAAAGATTGATGAGTAATCTTTTAGCGGCTGAAGACGGGAAAGAACTTTTGCTCATAGGAGCTGGAACCGCGGCAGTATTAGGGCATGTATTTCCTGTTTTTGCCGGTTTTAGGGGGGGAAAGGGTGTAGCCACCCTCTTGGGCATGGGTATTTCTCTATTTCCCTGGCCTGCACTAGGCGCTGTAATTATTTTTACACTTATGATGCTTATTTTTCGGATTGTCTCCCTTTCGTCCATAACTGCCGGCATCACATTTCCTTTCATGGTTCTTTTTTTACCCTACCAACCCAAACCCGGTTTACCTTTAATTATCTTGAGCTTTATGGTCGCCTTTTTTCTCCCTCTGACCCATAAGTCAAACATCAAAAGGCTTTTAAAAGGAGAAGAGAAAAAATTCACCATCGCAAAAAAACCATTATAAAATTCATAAGCATAATAAATTTACCCAATTGTAGTTCTTAAATCGAAAACCTTTATTTGTATTACTTAGGCATTGTTATAAAAAAAATTAAAACATTATAAAAATTTGCATATGTCGTTCATCTTTGCAATGCTACAAGACGCTACCAATCAAACGCTTACGAACCTAAACCAGATTCAACAAACGACCCAGCAGGCGGTTTCTTCAGGAGAAATATCACTTTCCATCTGGGAGCTTACGCTTAAGGGGGGGTGGATCATGGTCGTGCTGGCCATTATGTCGGTGGTCGCAATTTACATTTTTGTTGAGCGGTACATGGCAATCCTACAAGCCTCAAAAGAGGATCGAAATTTCATAAATAATATACGCGATTTTATACACAACGGGAGAGTGGATGCAGCTGTTGCCTTATGTAAGGCCCAATCGAGCCCCATCAGCCGGATGATAGAAAAAGGATTGCAACGCCTGGGCAAACCACTCGCCGATATCAATGCAGCTATAGAAAATGTAGGTAAGCTGGAGGTGTCGCGCCTCGAGAAAAACATCGCAGGACTGGCCACCATTGCTGGAGCAGCTCCCATGTTGGGTTTTCTTGGCACTGTCATAGGTATGATTAATGCCTTTTACGATATGTCGATGGCAGGCAACAACGTTGATATTGTTGTGCTTTCCAGCGGAATTTATCAAGCCATGGTAACCACAGTTGGCGGATTGATTGTGGGCATTGTGGCCTATGTGTGTTACAACATATTGGTGGCTCGTATCGAAAAATTGGTATTCATTCTCGAAGCCCGTGCCACCGATTTTATGGACATTCTTCAGGAACCAGCAGCCTAAAAAACATTGCTCATGGCTATTCGCTCAAGAAATAAGTTAAGCATAGCATTCAGCACGGCATCCATGTCGGATCTGGTATTTTTGCTTCTGATTTTTTTCATGATTTCTTCTACATTGCTCAGTCCCAATGCCGTTAAGCTTTTACTCCCCTCAAGTAAGAGTAAGACCATGGCCAAACAGGCCATAACAATATATATCAATGAAAATTACGAATATTTTATTGATCCCGATGGCAGGGGAAAAGCCATTGCTGTGAATCTGGAACTGTTGAAGCAGACACTGTCTGAAAAGCTACCCCAGCAAGATGATGATGCCTCGGTTGTACTTCGTGCCGACCAGAGTGTGCCTGTGCAATATGTAGTAACAGTATTTGATGTAGTAAACGAAATCAATCAGCAACTGGGGAAAAAATACAAGGTCATATTGGCAACACGCCCCATCAAAGAAATAAAATGAGCGAAAAGAGAAATCGCACATACGCTGCATTGGCTACCTTATTGTTTCATGGAGCATTGGTGTTTTTGCTCTTCACCCTTGCTCTAAGAACTCCTCTTCCACTTCCTGGAGAGGAAGGGATGGAAGTAAATTTAGGTTTTACGGATGAAGGATTGGGAAATATTCAACCTACCGATATTCCTAGCGGAAGAGAAACAGCTCCCCCTCCTCCCAAAGCCACAAAAGACGATGAAGTAGTTACTGCAGACGATGAAGAGGTGCCCAGTATAACCCAAAAGAAAGAAAATAAACCTAAATCAGAATCAATAACTCCCACCCAGAATCAACGACCATCAGAGAAAAAACCTGCAGAGCCTGTGCTCAACCCTAATGCCTTATATCGAGGGAAGCAGCAAGGAGAAGGACAGCCCACAAATCAGGGCAACACGCAGGGAACCGGAGATCAAGGTCGTGTTGATGGAAACCCCAATTCGGGAAATTACACCGGAATGGGAGGGGCAGGAAATGGGCCAGGTTTTTTCTTGAGTGGAAGATCCAAGGTCTTTCTTTTTCAACCATCTTATAACTCTGATGACCAAGGCACTGTGGTAGTTGAAATTGTAGTTGACCGAGAAGGTAATGTAATAAGAGCATTACCTGGCAAGAAAATTCCCGGCATGAATATTGGGACTACCACTTCTGATCAAACCCTATGGAATGAAGCGCGCAACGCTGCGCTAAAATCAAAATTCAGTCCCAACCCCAATGCCGACCCCGAGCAAAAAGGATATATCATTTACAAGTTTGTCAAACTCGACTGAATCCAATGCTTTTACTTTAGGGTAGCCGCATCAAGTGCGATATGTGGACTACCAACCAACTAAAGTAAGCCCGAGGCTAAAAGGATACAATTCTGGACCTTTAGCCGAACGGAAGAGTGTTGTCAGGCTGTAGGTTCCAAAAAGGTTTATATACCCCCAACCCATACGAACCATCGCATCTACCTTAAAAGGGTTGAGGTTAAAATCATTATAAACTTTCTCGGTATCTTCTCGAGGCGAAATAACCGTTTTCCACACTTCATGGGTTGCTGGATCTATCAACTGATATTCTTTTTGGTTCTCCATAAAAACAGTCTTAGTATGAGATCCCAAACGAGCACCCAGTAAAGCTCCGGCCGCAAAATGAAAATCTTCCATCTTACTGCCCCCCCTATATTGGTACTCAAAGAGCAAAGGCAGAGAAAGATAACTTACTACCAATTTATTTTTTTTAATTTTAACTCCTTGAATCAAATAACCCTTCAATACTTCTGCGTTTTCATCCAGATAAACCCCACGATTGAACCGATAGTTGTGCCATTCGAGGCCCAGGCCGGTAATAAAGCCGAAGCGACCTGAATTAGATAGTCTTATATTCTGTTCATAAAGGTTTAGGTGCACCCCAATCGACTTGGGCATATTAAGTTCTAAGTAATGATTGGCACCTAAAAAACTCATATTTCCGTTCTTATCCAAATAACCATTCAAACTTAAATCGAAACCTCCCCAATGTCCTTCAAAAGATTTATTGTAATTTTCCCTTTTTAAACGAACGTTTCCTTCATCATCCACAATGAGCTTTTGCTTGCCAAGCTTTATTGTGCTAAGGCCTTCGTCTTCATCTCTCTTAATTTTCACTTTACCCAGATCAACCACTACTGAATCACCCCCAACATTCACCAAACTTTTCACAGAACCTTTTTTAAATCCAGAGCCTAAATCTGTGCTCCCTTCATCAATACTTGGGGGTTGGGTTTTATATCGTAAATTAGCTACACCGCTTTTATTTACATAAGCAGCCTTCCGAACGTCGACCCTGGCATCGGCTGCACCACTCAAATCGATGCGGAGAGTATCTGTTTCCAAATCAAAGGCTTTGAGACTGGCTGCGCCACTCACTTCGCAATCATGGTTTTTAGCCCTTCCCGTTAATTTAACATCGGCAGCACCCGATAGGTCGCTTTTGAGATGTTGCGCTTCAATAGAGAGTATTACATTGCTAGCCCCTGAAGCTTTCAATAAAAATTCAGAAGCCTTAAAATCACCCTCTGTTCTGAAAGTACTTGCTCCACTTGCGTTGAGATAAATCAGCTCAGGAAGAGTAATTTCTACAAGCATTCTGCCAGGATTTCTCAAATTACGCCCTGAAATAAATAGAATATTATTTCTAATTTCTGTATTTATTTTAGGCATAATTTCTTCTTCTGCTGTGATCTTGACCTCTTGAGGGTTTCCCTGACGAATGATCACTGTAAAAGCGCCACCAGCATCTACACCATTGAAAGTGGGTAGGGTCCTAATTGCTGTAATGGTTCTAAAATTCAAATCTTCCTCGGTGGCAAGTGAAATTTTAATGAGCAATAAGCAAAGTGCAAGTAATAAAAAGCTATTGAATCGTGTTTTCATATTAGTAGTTATTAGTTTTCTTACATCCATAAGACGGTATATTCCATTACTTGTTACAGGGGATATACATAAATCGAATAAAGCCTGATTAATCTATTTAGTATTAGGATAAAGTCAAAGAAGCACTAATTTTGCTATATGGCATTAGAAATTCCCGACAATAAAGTCAATTCTATTTATAAGCATTATTCCGGTGCTTTGACAAAACTATATGATGAACAGGAAGCTAAAACGCTGGCAAAAATGGTTTTTCAGGAAGTGATGCATATAAACCCCGCGCAATTGTTATCAGAGCCTCTTCGTTTACTTACAGAATCTGAAATCCTTGCACTGCATTTTACTTTTAAAGAGCTGCTGAAGGGAAAACCCCTTCAGTATATTACAGGTAAGGCATACTTTAAAGGGTTGGAGTTGAAGGTAGAGCCAGGCGTCTTGATTCCTCGTCCAGAAACCGAAGAATTGGTTGACCTTGTTTTAAATGATTTTAAGACCACTCAAAGAATTCGAATAATGGATGTGGGGACTGGGTCGGGATGTATTGCTGTTAGTTTGGCTAAAGCATTGATTGATGCTAAGGTTTTTGCGGTTGATGTAGAAGCAAAAGCCCTTTCTTTAGCTCGGCTCAATGCTGAAAAATATAGGGTTAACATTGAGTGCATCAACCTCGATATTTTGAACTCGGAAACCTGGTATACATTGCCCTCCCCCATTGATGGAGTGGTATCAAATCCTCCTTATGTACTAGCAAGTGAAAGGAGTATAATGCACACCAATGTAAAAGATTTCGAGCCGCCCGAAGCCTTATTCGTACCCGACGAAAACCCGCTCATATTCTACAAAGCTATTGGCAAGGCTGCGATGCGAATAATCAGACCCCAAGGGAAGCTTTATTTTGAAATCAATGAGAAAATGGGGAAACAAGTTGCCCAGCTTTTATTCGAAGAGGGTTATCACAATGTTTTGGTCATGAAAGATTATCGAGGCAAAGACCGTTTTGTAGTTGCTACCCGACCATAGCTCACAGAGCAAACTGCATTTTTTGTACTTCAATACCTCCGATCTGGTGCAAAGCTGACTCGAGCTTATCCATTTCGAAGGAATCGCCGGATAAATGAAGGACAATAATTCCTACTCTTGAGCATACTGCTTCTGTAACCTCATGAAAACCCAGCCGGGATTTGATGACATGTGCAAAATCGGAGAGCGTTTTTTGTGTAAGTCCAGCCTCTTTAATCCTATCCGTTATTAAAATTCCAAGAATTCTCACTTCTTTCATCACAATCAATTTTAGAAATTTGGATTAGAAGTATAAATCGCGTTCGCCCTGTTTGATTCGCTCGATACGATTTCTAATTTCTCTTACATCTTGAAAACCTTCAAGTTTAACTAGGTTGTCTTCAATGGTTTTCCAACCTTTTTGAGCAGTTTCTGCGGGTGCATAGTCCACAAGGTATTCCGCAAGGGTAAGAATGGCATTGGCGGTGCAGAATCGTTTGATAAATCCGGGCACACTGAATTCCATAAAATGCTCTCCTGTGCGACCTAAACGGTAGCAAGCTGTACAGAAAGAAGGTAGGAAATCGTGTTCAAGCAGTTCGTCGATAACTTCATTTAATGACCTATCATCATTGATTTTAAACTGCTCTCTGTTAAGGTCCTGTTCCTGGTTAAGGCTTCGAGAGTAGCTACCCAATTCAAGCTTGGTGCCCCCATCAATTTGGGAAACGCCATATTGAATAACTTCTCTACGCAATTGAGCATTTTCACGAGCAGTTAGAATCATACCCGTGTATGGAACGGCCAAACGAAGGATGGCTACTAATTTTGCAAAATCTGCATCGCTAACAAGATATTTCCCTTCGAAATCGAGCATAGCGGCACTCTGAACACGGGGAAAACTGATGGTGTGCGGGCCAACATTGTAACAAGCTTCCAAATGATTAGTATGTCGCACAAGACCCATAACCTCGAAGCGCCAATCGTAAAGGCCGAAGAGGGCTCCTATACCGACATCGTCAAGTCCGGCTTCTTGGGCTCTATCGAGAGCTGTGAGGCGCCATTCATAATCTTTCTTTTTACCTCCCAAATGATACATTTTATAAACCTCAGGATGGTATGTCTCCTGGAAAATTTGATAGGTACCAATTCCAGCCTGTTTCACTTTACGAAAACCTTCGATATCGAGGGGTGCTGCGTTGATGTTCACACGACGAATTTCACCAGGCCCTTTCTTCACGCTGTAGGCTATGCGTACAGTATGAGCAATATAATCGGCGTCATACTCCGGATGCTCTCCATAAACCAAAATGAGACGTTTTTGCCCATTATCCTCCAGCGCTTCTATTTCCTTTATGATTTCTTGGTCGGTCAATGTTTTTCGCACAGCCTCTTTATTGCTCGCTCTAAATCCACAATACTTGCAGTTATTAGTGCATTTATTACCAATGTATAATGGAGCAAACAACACGATCCGATTCCCATAAATCCTCTTCTTCAGGTCACGGGCCCCCTGTTTAATCTCTTCCACCAGATCGGTATCCGTGGCATTTATCAATAGAGCCGTTTCCTCAAGTGTAAGCCTCTGTTTATCCAACGATTTAGCAATCACTTCCCTTACTCTCACAGGATCCGGGCGGGTATTATGTAGAAAATCCCACAACTCTTCCGGATCAATAAACGGCTTCATTCGTTCGTCTTTAATCCGGCATTTTTCGGGATAGAACTTCATGGAGGTATTGTTTTTGAATTAACAATGCAAAGTTACATTAGATTTAGGCAGTAGTATACCTAAATTTAAAAAATTATTCTGCACCGCTCTGCTTTTTCACATAGTAAGCCACCTTTTCCAAAGAGGTAATCATATCAATTTCTTCAAGATAAACATGTGGGGGAACATTGAGTGGCTTGGGCGAAAAATTTAAAATTCCTTTGATACCAGCCATAACTAATTTCTCTGTGGCTTCTGTGGCATTGTCGGCAGGAACAGTCAGAATAGCAATTGAGATACGTTCACGCTCAACTACTTCTGCCAGTTGGTCGATAGGGTAGCAATGAACCCCAGCATAAATCTTGTCGACTTTCTCAGGGTTAACATCAAATCCTGCAACTATATTGAGTTTGCTGCGTTTTCCGCTGAAATATCCGATGAGCGACCGCCCAAGGTTACCTACACCAACAACGGCTGCATTGAGCCCGTCTTGTGTATCAAGTATATTGCCGATGAGCTCAATAAGCTCCTTTACGTCGTAGCCTTTGCGCAAAGTTCCGGAATATCCAATAAGCATAATGTCGCGGCGCACCTGCACTGGTGTTATGTGATGAATCTGAGCTATCTCGTGCGAAAAAATATGTTGTTTCCCTTTGGCTAGACATTGCAATAAATTTCTTCGGTATTGACTCAAGCGTTCAATGGTCTTGTCAGGTAAATTAGCTGCTTTCAGCGATGGGTTTGTCTTTGCGCTCATTGTATCAATAATCAAATTAATGGGTTAATTTTTTCAATGGAATCGATATTTTGAAGGTAGAACCTTCGTCGGGTTGGCTTTCTACGGAAATCGTTCCCATGTATGTTGTAACGATCTTTTTGACTATAGAAAGCCCCAAGCCGGTCCCTGTAATGGCTTTGGTCTTTTCATTTTTTATGCGAACAAATTCCTGAAACAAACGTGCGGCTTCTTCCTGTGTCATTCCAATGCCTGTATCTCTTACTTCAATTTTCACTACATCATCTTCTGATATAATTTTACATTCCACCTTGCCTCCATCTTTGTTATACTTAACTGCATTGGAAATCAAATTATTAAAAACAATTTCCATTTCAGTGGCGTCGGCATCTATCCAAACTTCGGTGGGGCTCAACAAATGCAAAGAAATATCGCGCTGAATGGCCATAGGTTTGGCTGTATCTAATGCATTCTGGGCAATTTCACGTAAATTGAGTCTCTCAATCTTTTTCTCTTTTTGTCCGCTTTCAATCCTGGTCATATCTAGCAAGTCGAGAATAAGGCTTCGCATTCCTTTGATGCGCTGCAGGGAGCGGTCGATAACCTGGGCATAGTCATCAATTTTATCTCCCAATTGCTTTTCTTGCATCATACGAAGATACCCTTCAATAGCATTGAGCGGGGCTTTGAGCTCGTGACTCAAAACAGATAAAAACTGAAATCGAATCTGCTTTCCTGTAACTTTCAGTTCTCGGGTCATTCGGCGAAGAAAGACCTGTTTGGTGATAGCCTCAATGGCCGATTTAAGTTCTTGGGGAGTGAAAGGTTTTGGAATAAAATCATGGGCACCATCGTTGGTTGCTCTAACGGCAAGGTCGAGAGAGGCATAAGAAGTAATCATAACCACCACTACATCAAGCTTCTGCGACTTAATGTAGCTAAGTACTTCCACACCCTGGATGCCCGGCAATTTATTATCTAACAAAACAATATCTGGCAGTTGATTATTGATTACTTCAATTCCCTCTTCTCCTGTGGATGCCTCGAGAAGGTCGAATTCGAAAGGTTCATCCATAAAAGGGTAATCAACCCGGAAGTTTTGCAAAATGCGTATGATACCTGAACGTATAAAAGGTTCATCATCCACCACAAGAATTTTCAAACGAGCCATGGTAAAAAATTATTTTTTGAGGATTGAAGCAACCTCTCTTAAAAACTGATCTGGTCGAAGCCCTTTGGGTAAAAACAAGTCTGCTTTAATCCATCTCATATCACTTTCACCTGCAGCCTCGAAAGAAATTCCCGTTTCGGCTGTAACCGCAGTAGCAATGATAACCGGCACATCGGGATACATTTTTTTTATTTTGTAGCTCAAAATGAAGCCACTATCTTCATTTTCCATCATGAGGTCTAAAATGGCCAGGTCGGGTTTTATTTTTTCGAGAATTTTTTCGGCCTCTCGTTGACTGTCAGCTGTAATCACATGATAACCGTTTTTTTCTAATAAGAATTTTATTTGAAAAAGATAATCAGGATCATCATCGGCGAGTAATACGGTTTTTCCGGCTAAATTAATCATGGCTTCAATCAGAATTTATTGAAATCAGTTTCTTGGCAATGTAAGGGTGAAAGTAGTTCCAGTGGGGCCCTGTTTGGGATCAGCGTTTGACATTACAGTAATTTTTCCCTTGTGCATTTTAACAATACCATAAATCAGAGGAAGGCCCAAACCTGTGCCCTTGCCCACCTCCTTGGTGGTAAAAAATGGGGTAAAAATCTTATCCATATTTTCTTTGGGAATACCCGTTCCTGTATCTGAGAGCGAGAGGATAACTTCATCCGGGGTATCGCTTAAGGTCAATTTAATTTCTCCCCCTTCTGATGGCATGGCCTCTACAGCATTTTTCTCCAGGTTTGTGAGTACTTGCATCATCTGATCCTGATCCAGGAAACAAATGGGGTTTTTCATCTCATTGACTATACGTGTTTTGATTTGGGGGGGAATAACCACAGATTCAAGACTGCGTTTGGCAAAGTCAGGTAAATGGGTTTCGCTAAGATTGACCTGATTTTTGCGTGCAAAATTGAGCAATCCACTTACAATTTTACGGCAACGATTAGCTTGTTCAACGATGAGCTCCAGATCCTTACGCATGGGATCGTCTTCCTTGCATTCCTCCCATAAAATATTGGCATACATTGTTATAACCCCGAGCGGATTGTTCAACTCATGGGCAATACCTGCCGACAATTGCCCCATGTGGGCTAGTTTCTCCGATTGTTTGAGGGCTGCTTTGGCCTGACTGAGTTTTTCATTTGTAATATTCAGATCATTAATCGATTTGTGTAATTTTTCTATAGCATAGGGTAAGCACATTTCTGGTTCAGCGTTGCCCAAAGCTATAGCAATGGCATGATCTGTGCAAGTATCATAGCCACATGCGCCACAATTGAGATGATCGCGAGGAGAGATTTTTCCCATGCTTTTCAGCACCTTCTCTACCTCTTCGGGCGAGGGCAAAGGTTGCCGTCGATCTTCAGGCGTAAAGGAAATGGTGAGGTCAATAGAACTGTACTTTTCAATATTTTCCTGCCATTCCTTTAGCTGATCAGGATTGAGCTTTTGCTTAACATACCTTGCCACCCGGGTTCTGCGGGCATATCGTTCACCGTTTTTCGACATTCCGGGTCCCATTATACAACCTTTGCAGCATAGCAACTCCAAGTGGTGGGTACTAATAAGACCTGCATCAAACTCCCGGATAGCTTCTTTGAAACTTTCTTTGCCTTCTGCCACTACTATATCGACCACAGTTACATCTTCTCTAATATTAGTGGCTTGCAATAAACCACGACTTACAGGAAATATACCTCCTTTACCGGCTCTGGGTGGATCAAATTCAGAAGGTTGCACCCCCGAGGGTTGTATATTTCTTTCTAATAATAATTCACGAAGTTCCAAAAAAGTAATGGCTTCGTCAACCTCAGGTGATTCTGCTTTTTTGGCTACACAAGGACCTATAAATATTATTTTTAAGTCTGCTCCATATGCATACCTGACAATACGAGTCATTGCCACCATGGGCGAAACAACTGGAGCCAAGCGGGAAACCAGGTTGGGGTAATAATGACGTATGTAGAATGTAGTGGCTGGACAATCGCTTGAGATATAGCCTTTACCCGGAATTTCCTCAAAAAGACGATGGTATTGGCGAGCAACCATATCGGCACCAAAGCCTACTTCAAAAACATAACTGAAGCCCAATGCTCTGAGCATGCCTACAAAAATACGATGGTCATCTATGTCTTCAAATTCAGCAGGAAAACTTGGGGCTACCAGGGCAGCTACCTTTTGCTGCGATTCGAGGAGCTCATAGACTTCGTATTTCGATTGCAAAAAAACTTTTGCGCCCTGGCTGCATACTTTTACGCAATTACCACATCCAATGCATCTTTCGCTTACCACTTCAGCTTGTCCATTAATAATGCGAATGGCCTTCACAGGGCATTCCCGTACACATGTATAGCATACCCTGCAACGGTCTTTTATGGTAAATACAAGCTGATTTCTGTATGATTGGGTCATTTTGCTGCAAAATTAGGCTTGATTTTCGGCTTTGTGAAATAACTCACAAGCAGACGGACTGCCAGGATAGTCGAAAAATTTTTGATAGAGTTCGTTCACCAATGGGCTTTTATGAGCTACACGTATGTTTTCTTTCTCATCCGTTTCAAACAAACTTTTAACGCGTTGTTTGATTTCCTTGTCATCGCCCCCAAAAGGTTGGCCGCCTCCATTAACACATCCCCCAGGACAAGCCATAACTTCTACATAATGCAAGTCGCGGCGCCCGGCTAAAATTTCATCCATTAATTTTCGAGCTTCTTTGATGGTGCTGACAGCAGCAAGGCCTATTTGCATCTTGCCTATCTTGAGCTTTACCTCACGCCGTAAATTATTACTTCTTAGCTCCGAAATGCGAAGATTTTCAAGTTCTTGCCCTGTAAGTAAGTAATTCAATGTGCGCACAATAGCTTCAGCCGTTCCCCCTGAAACGCCATAAAGCCTTGCGGCCGTGCTGCGAACATGGTAAGGAGCATTAGGAAAAACCGGTTCAATGTTATCCAAAGCCACCCCATGTAGCTTGATTAATGTTGATAATTCTCGCGTGGTTATGACAGCATCGGTAAGTAACTTATCACCGCGGTACATTTCAGGCCTCTGCATTTCATGTTTTTTTGCCGTGCATGGCATAATGGCAACTACAAATGTATTGGAAGAATTTTCGCCAGCTTCTCTTTTCAATAAACTCCCCATGATTTGCATAGGCGAAAATACAGGATTCAAATGCGGCTTCATTTGGGGATAGAAAGTCTCGAGATAGTGCACCCAAGCTGGGCAACACGACGAAAACATGGGATAGCTCTCCCCTTTTTCAAGTCTTTTTTTCAGCACGGCTGCGCTTTCCATGATATGAATATCAATGGCTGCTGAGGTGTCGTATACTTTATGAAATCCAATTTTTTGCAAAGCGGATGCAATCAAGCCGTTGAGATCTTTTCCGGCCCGCATGCCATGTGCCCCGGCAAAAGCTACGGCCACCGATGGGCTCAAATGTGCAATGACTCGGGCCCCGCGATTATGAAGAAACTCCTGAACCTTAGCAATGTGCTGCCTCTCATATAAAGCTCCCGTAGGACAAACCATTACACACTGTCCACAATTATGACAGTTCTTTAAACTCAAACTGCGATTGTAGGAAGTGCCAATCATCATGCTACTCCCTCTACCAAAAAATTCTATAGCTCCAACTTCTTGCTCTGTCTGACATAAACGTACACAGCGGCTACAAAGAATACACTTCGAAGGGTCGCGAAGGATGGCCGGCGATGCATAATCTTTTTTATATGCATGCTTTTGTCCATTAAATCTCTTTTCTCTGATATTCAAATCAACGGCAAGATTTTGCAATTCACAGTTGCCATTTCGCTCGCAATAAAGGCACTCATCAGGATGGTTTGACAGTAATAATTCTACATTTGTTTTGCGAGCTCTAATGACTCTAGGCGAATGCGTTCTAATTTTCATCCATTCTTCTACAGGGTGCGAGCAGGAAGGAATTAAATCCCGGCGGCCTTCAACTTCAACTACACAAATGCGGCAGGCTCCTGTAGGGGAATAGCCCTCCATGTGGCATAAAGTCGGTACCTTGATCCCATTTCTATGAAGGCATTCCAATACGGTCTCTCCCCTTCGTGCTGTAAGGGGTTGTCCATTCACTTCAATAGTAAATACCATAGGCATGCTTTTTCTGCTTATTGAATAGAGATGGCGTTAAACTTGCATGAATCGTAACAGATACCACAACCTATACATTTTTCTTGAATGATAAAATGCGGGCTCCGTTGATTACCAATAATAGCGCTGACCGGACATTTTCTGAAACATACCGTACATCCCGTACATTTATCAATCTCGATGTAAAAGGTGCGTAAACCTTTGCAAACATTGGCTCTACATTTTCGTTCGAAAATATGCTCTTCAAATTCATCCCTAAAATAACGCAAGGTACTGATGACGGGATTTGGGGCAGTTTGTCCCAGCCCACAAAGTGAAGTTTCAGCCACAACCTCGGCCAATTCTTCAAGCATCATCACGCCTTTGAAGCGTTCCAGCGTCTCATGCCGATTATCGTCGGATGGCTTTCGCGCAATCGATTCAAGAATTTCAAACATACGTCGCGTACCTTCGCGACAGGGTATACACTTACCACAACTTTCTTTCTGCAAAAAATTCATAAAATACCTTGCAGTATCTACCATACAGGTATGATTATCCATTACCACCAGTCCTCCGCTGCCCATCATTGCCCCTTCCTTTTGCAGGCTTTCGTAATCAATAGAAAGGTCGAGACAAGAAGAACCCAAACAAGCACCTGAAGGTCCTCCAATCTGTAAAGCCTTAAAATCTTTGAAATCTTTTATACCTCCTGCAATATCATAAATCAAGGTGCGAAATGTAGTGCCCATTTCCACTTCTACCAATCCTGTCAGTTCGGTTTTGCCTGTAACAGCAAAAACTTTGGTACCCTTACTGGTTTCTGTCCCTATGGTATTAAACCAGCCCGGACCGTGGTGGATGATGAGGGGTATGTTGGCAAGTGTCTCCACATTATTCACCACTGTGGGGTGCCCAAAAAGACCTTTAACCGCTGGGAATGGGGGTTTAGGTTCTGGAGTACCGCGTTTTCCTTCAATATTATTAATCAAGGCTGTCTCCTCGCCACAAACAAAAGCCCCAGAACCGACGCGAAGATGAATGTATAGATTTACCCCGCTATCGAAAATATTAGCCCCGCTGAGTCCATAGTCTTTGGCTTGTTGTAAGGCTATTTTTAAAATCTCAAGAGCTCGTTTGTATTCAGATCTGATATATATGTATGCCTGACTGGCTCCTATGGCATAAGCAGCAATGGCAATACCCTCAATCAGGCGGTGTGGGTCTCCTTCTATAAGGGCCCGATCCATAAATGCTCCGGGATCGCTCTCATCGGCATTACAAATCAGGTATTTCTGGTCTGATTGGGTATTACGCGCAATTTTCCACTTTTTCCCCGTAAGAAAACCTCCTCCACCCCTTCCTCTCAGACCGCTCAACTCAATAATATCACATATTTCTTCACCCGTGTAATTCATTAAAACCTTCACATACGAGCGATAACCTCCCCTGGCGATATATTCATCAATACTGGCAGGATTGATGATTCCACAATTTTGGAGTACAAGCCTTTTTTGATGCTTAAAAAAAGACACTTCATGCATGTAAGGTACTCCCTCCCAAGGAACCAAACTTGAAACCTCGTACTGACCCAGTACATCCTCAGGCTCATAATTATTATTGAAGGCTGCATCAAGCAAGGGATAAACTTTTTCAGAAGTAATATTTTTAAACGAGATCCGGGTTTTACCTGGAAGCTGAACATCAAGAAGAGGTTCTGCTGAGCAAAGACCTATACACCCGACCTCCACCACCTCTGCTTTTATACGATGGTCATCAAGGTAATTCCTAACCATTCTCAGAGTATCAGCGGCTCCGGCCACTAAACCACATGTGCCAGCGCCCACATATATCACTGGTATATCTGTTTTTTCCCTTTTCAAATGACTGATTCTATCGGCAACGGGTTTGGGTAGCGATATGGCCGACTGCAATAAAACAGCAGAAACCAAAGGATTGCGGCTCTTTTTCCCCTCAATACTCATAGTTCCTCCTCTTCCTCTCTGTGGGTTACAATTATATTGCGAATCTTTTCGGCCGTTACATGGCTGAAGTGCTTATTGTCAATTTCTACCACCGGCCCCAAACTACATGCCCCCATGCAGGGTACAGTCTCCAGGCTGAACCAACCATCTTTGGTTCTTGCTCCCGGCTTAATACCAATTTGCTTATGAATTTCATTCACCACAGCCTCTGAACCATTCACATGGCAAGCAGTCCCGCTGCACACTCTTATATGCTTTCGCCCGCGAGGCACAAAACTAAATTGGTCATAAAACGAAGCGATAGAATAGATTCGATTTTCAGCTATCCCCATGCTTCGACTTACTTCTGAAATTATTTCAGGGCTTAAATATCCTTCAATTTCCTGTATCTCTTGTAAAACAGGTATGAGAACATCTGCTCCTCCCCGACTATTCTTTTCTAATATCCTGCGAACTTCTTCGTTCATTTTTGTAGCTTTACACTTGAGGCAATTTCAGGCCTCTAAATTAATGAATTTTTTAATTTATTGTTATATGATTAACATTGTTATTACTGTAACACAAAATTTAAAGAATAATAAATTGTAAGACCACAAAAAACAAATTTTTATAAAAAAATAGTGATGATGCATGTACAAATTTCTATTTAGTTGTTATAAAAATAACAAACATAATTTATTGAATTACTATAATATAGAATTTTCGTCATCTCACCAATACTTGACCACCAACCTTTAATCGCTATCTTTGAAGTTCAAAACCAGTATTGAAAAATATGAGCGAAAAGACAGAAATCGTTATTTGCCTTGGAAGTTCCTGTTTTTCAAGGGGAAACAAACATATCGTTAAAGTTATTGAGGAATGGTTGCGCGAAAAAAGGCTGAGAGACAAAGTTTATTATCATGGAAGTCATTGCTTTTCATCGTGTGAAAAGGGACCTATGCTTAAAATAGCAGATAAGCTCTACGATGGAGTTTCAGCCGAAAGGGCCATAGCTATTTTGACGGATTACTTTAAGGTTTAACGCAAGAAAATATTTATGCAAGTTATTGATCTCAACAAAGATAAATGCAAACTTTGCTATGCTTGCGTGAGGGCATGTCCGGTGAAAGCCATTGTGGTAAGGGTAAATGAAGAATTTCCCACTATTTTGCATAACCGTTGCATAGGCTGTGGCGATTGCTTGCATGTATGTAGTCCGGAGGCTTTAAGTTTTAGAAACGATACAGAAAAAACACGAAATCTTCTGCAATCCGGTATCCCTGTAGCAGCCATAGTAGCGCCCAGTATAGCGGGAGAATTTCCCGATATCAGCGACTACCGAAAATTTGTCAGCATGCTTCGTGCACTCGGATTTGCCTACGTTAACGAGGTTTCCTTTGGGGCAGATCTGGTAGCCCTTCAATACAAAAATCTCCTTGAGGACTTCCGCGGCAAATATTACATTACCTCGCTTTGTCCAACACTTACAGCCTATATACGTTATTTTCACCCCGAATTGTGCGATAACCTGGCACCCATTGAAACTCCAATGATAGCTACCGCACGAGTCGTAAGAAAAAAATACGGTAAACCCCTCAAAGTGGTTTATATAGGACCTTGCATTTCCGCCAAACATGAGCCTGAACTTTTTGAAGATGATAATCCGGTAGATGTGGTAATCACTTTTCGAGAACTCAGGCAAATGTTTTCAGAAAGTGGAATCACCGAACAGCCCTTGGAATATTCTGAATTTGACGACCCCATAGGGCATCTAGGAAGCCTCTTCCCAATAAGTAATGGACTCTTACAGGCCGTGAATTTAGACGAACATTTACTTACAGGAGCGATTACGACAGTTGAAGGTAAAGAAAATTTCATGGACTCGGTAAGGCAATTTAAAAAATACACCGACCAGATCAAGCGGCATTTCAACATTTTCTACTGCCATGGCTGCCTTATGGGACCAGGAACGAGCCCCAAGGGCGAGAAATACCTTAGACGTTCGTTAACCGTTGATTACGCGAATAAACGCCTCAAAGATTTTGACAAAGAAACATGGGAAAATCAAATAATTAAATTTCAAGATGTGGCGCAGGAGCGTTCATTTAAGCCCGACGATCAGCGCTTGCCAATGCCACCGTCCGAAAAAATAGAGGAAGTACTCAAAGTCATTGGAAAAACTGAGTCGAACGCACACCTGGGATGTGGCGCCTGTGGCTTTGAATCGTGCAACGATTTTGCCGTTGCTGTAGCCCGGGGCCTTGCCAAACCCGAAATGTGCCTCACCTACAACTTAAGAAATCAAAATGAATACATCCGAACGCTCAAAGCCACTAACGAAAAATTAGCCAAAACAGAGGCTGCACTTAAAGAATCGGAGCGTATTGCGCGCCGCGAACAGGCACTTGCCAAAGAAGCCAACGAGGTGGTTACCACTATGCTCCAAAAACTCTCGGCCGGCGTGGTCATTGTTGATGAAAACTTAAAAATTATACAGGCTAATAAACGTTTCATCGATACACTGGGGGAAGATGCCCGAATGATAGATGAAGTAATTCCAGGACTTGTAGGTGCTGACTTGAAAACCCTTTTGCCCTATAATTTTTACAATCTTTTCTCTTATGTATTGAAAAACAATGACGACATTACAAACAAAGACGTGAAAATGAACGAAAACGTCTTAAATGTAAGTATATTCATCATTCGACCGGGCAAGATTGTAGGAGCAGTGGTTCGCGACTTACAAATGCCTGAAGTCAGAAGAGAACAAATCATCAGTCGCATCAACGAAGCCATCAACGAAAACCTTGAAATGGTACAAAAAATCGGATTCTTGCTCGGTGAAGGTGCCTCCCGAACTGAGCGAATGCTCAATTCTATCATCCAAGCCTGGCAGAGCGATACAGAAAAAAAGCCACAGCGCCCCAAACTTGAAGACGAAGACTGAGTCGTGAGCATGGATAACAAATTCTATATAGAAGTCAGCAGCCACCAAATCCATCACGAAGGTGAAAAAATTTGCGGGGATGTATTTCTCTCGCGACGTATTCGCGAAGAAGGTAGAACCTTGGCCGTTTTAAGCGATGGAATGGGGCACGGCGTCAAAGCTAACATTTTAGCCACTCTTACTGCCACCATGGCCATCAACTTTGCTGAAGAGCATAAAGACGTAGCCGTCATTGCAGAAATCATCATGAACACTCTCCCTATCTGCAGCGAAAGAAAAATAAGTTACAGCACTTTTTCAATCGTAGATATTGAAATGGATGGAGTAACCCGCGTGCTGGAATACGACAACCCCCAATGCTTAATTATTCGCGAGGGAAAACCCTTCAATCCGGGATGGAATTGTGTGATACTTAACAGCGAGAAAAACGCAGGGAAAGAAGTAATGTCGTGCCAATTTTATCATCGCAAAGAAGACCGTATAATTCTTATTAGCGATGGCGTTGCGCAATCAGGGATGGGTACAGAGCGCTACCCCTTTGGTTGGGGCCGCGAGAGTGTTCAGGAGTTTGTTATCAACCTCATACAAAACGAACCCGCCATTTCAGCTTCAAGATTGGCCCAAAAAGTGGTGAATTATGCTCACATCAACGACAATTACAGAAGCAAAGATGACACCAGTTGTGCTGTTATCTATTTTCGCGAACCGCGACGCCTGCTGATATGTACCGGCCCCCCTTTCGATAATTCTAAAGACAAAGAATACGCCGAAGCTGTAAAAAATTTTGAGGGGAAAAAAATTCTTTGTGGAGCAACTACAGCCGACATTATTGCTCGTGAATTGGGCGTCGAAATTACCGATTCCTTCGAGTTTGAAGACCCCGACCTTCCTCCCATCAGCTTTATGCCCGGCATTGATCTGGTAACTGAAGGCATTCTTACCCTGGGCAAGGTTAACGAGATTTTAAAAAAATACGGACCCAATTATAAGTTGGGGAAAGGGCCAGCCGATAACATCGCAAGAATGTTGCTCGATAGCGATGAAATTTATTTCATCATTGGCACGCGCATTAACATCGCTCACCAGGACCCTAGCCTACCTGTAGAATTAGAGATTCGACGAACGGTTGTCAAACGCATCGCACGACTGCTCGAGGAAAAATTCCTGAAAGAAGTGGACCTGAGGTTTATATAAAAAATCATAAATTCCCTA
>CALJNV010000165.1 GCA_937981455.1 uncultured Bacteroidales bacterium
AAGGGCACTGTTGGTATGGTAAGTCTTCCGATCCCTGCTACAGCACCTTCTGAGTGCCTAAATCCCAGATGATGAGTTAATTTTGCCTAAAATTTGCCCTTCATGAAAAATGAATTGCTGAAACTTTGGCATATTCAAGAAATGCTGCTTCAAATGTATCGCTTGATTTTCTGGATTATCCAGACAGTTCTACTTTGTACAGCGGGTATTATTGCAACAGGGTCAGGCCAAACTATTGCTGCATATTTTATTTTATTTATCCTGGCAGTTCTTGTAATGAGTCTGGGTCAGAAAATGATACAATCAAGAGCTCAGGATGTATCTTATTTTCAGTTGCTTATTTTAAAAACTGAAAAAGGAGAAACTTTGAGTGGAGTGCTCACTGAGTTTAAGAAATGGCAAAGGACTAAAGCATCATATAAGCAAAAAATGCTTATTGACGGCGGTATTAGGCCTTCGGTAAGCCGAAAGGTTTTTGAATTCTGGATGCCGGTTATTTATTTTGTTACCTGGATAACATTGGGGTTGATTCTATTTTTATAAGCTAAAAATCATAAAAAGCTTCCTGTTAAGTCACTGGCAGCTCCAAATTAAATTTAGTGAATTCTACGGTCAATGCATTGAGCCTTTGATTTTGGCGTTTACAATTTCCAGGATTTCTTTTTCGGCCCGGATGGCTTGTTGTTCTAAATCAGCACCTTTGTGGATAAGTTCTTGGGCCTGGGATTTATCTTCAAGTCCCGCGGCGTTAATTTTTACATTCAAGTAAGCACCCATTACGGCGGTTCGGGCACAAAGTGCACCCACTCCTGCATCGCTTACTGAGTTGGGATTGCCCTTTTGGGCCATGGCTCTGATGATTTCAAAAGCTTCGAGAGCTTTTTCCATGGTGTGCAGAGGTGTAATTGTGGCATAAAGCGTGGCTTCCTGAATAGCCTTTTTTCTGGCAGTTTTTTCCTCTTCAGTCGATTTGGGTAAACTAAAGGCATCCATGATTTTGTTGAATGCCCTTGTATCCTCGTCCAATAGATGTAAGAGGTCTTCCATCAAGTGATGGCCTCTTTCAGCCCATTGGCTAAAGTATTCCCATTGTTCGTCCCATCCGGGTTTATGTGCACTCAGGTTGGCTACCATGGTGCCTAAAGCTGCTCCCAGGGCACCTACATAAGCCGATATGCTTCCTCCGCCAGGGGCTGGCGATTCGGAGGCTGTTTCATAAGCAAACGCTTGAGTTGTGAGATCGACCAACAATTTTTGCTTCTCCTCGGCTGCTAGCATGTACTCTATAATCTTTTCTTCAGGTTTAAAAGGTTTCAGATCGTCGAGCCCCATGCTTTTAATGGCAATTTTTATCAGTTCGCTGTCGGGCACTCCTAAACTGCGTTGTTGTTTGTGCAGAAAATATTTTCCTGCTTCAAGAATAGCTCGGGCAGGTACTAAACCCACAATCTCAGTGCCTGTGACCCTTAAGCCACGAAGCCTTGCTTTTTCAGAGACCTCTTCAAATGCAATATGCAAGGGTGTTTGGGCAATATTGGTGATATTCATGGAGACCTGCGCAATACCATATTCATCGATAAACCATCCTATGGCTTTGGTCCCCTTCAAAGTACCAGGTATCCAGATCTCATTGCCGTTTTCGTCTTTTTTTATTTTTCCCGTCACTTGATTTCCTTCACGCAAGGGACGACCTTTCTCCCTCACGTCGAAAGCCACTGCATTGGCTCGGCGGGTAGATGTGGTATTGAGATTGAAGTTGACTGCGATGAGAAAATCTCTTGCACCTATGGCGGTGGCGCCTGCCGTTGCATTAAAATGTGCAGGGCCATAATCGGGTTTCCATTCGGGCTGAGCCAGTTTATCGGGCAAACCTTCATATTCTCCGGCACGAACATGGGCCAGATTGCGTCGTTCGGGTTTAAAAGCAGCATTTTCATAACAATATACTGGAATACCTAATTCTCTACCCACCCTTTCCCCTAATTTTCGAGCATATTCCACAACTTCCTCCATGGTGATATTGGCTACAGGTACCAAAGGACAAACATCGGTGGCGCCAAAACGTGGGTGGGCTCCTTTATGTTTGCGCATATCAATAAGCTCAGCTGCTTTTTTGATGGCTCGAAAAGCGGCTTCAATCACCGGCTCTGGCTCACCTACAAAAGTTACTACCGTCCTATGGGTCGCCTGTCCGGGGTCTACATCAAGGAGTTTGACCCCTTCCACATGCTCTATTTCTGTGGTAATCTGACGGATGATACCCATGTCGCGTCCTTCGCTAAAATTGGGCACACATTCGATAAGTTTTTTCATAAATAATGGATTTATAATAGAATTTACCAGTGCTCTGTTTTTGCAAAGGTACCGTCTTGGATGCAATCCTGCAAACCTTTACTATCAGGTATATTCGACTCAATCTTTGAAAAATAATGTATTTTAGTACCGATGAAAAACATTGAAGTATGATGATTAAATCTATTTTTGGGGGGCTCTTGTTTTGGACTTTTTTCGTATATGGCCAGCAAACTCAACTCCAACCAGTGCCTTTTACTGATGTAAAGTTGAAGGATGAATTTTGGGCACCTCGTATTAAAACCAACCACGAGGTCACAATTCCAATTTCTATCCAAAAAAGCAGAGAAACCGGACGTATTCAAAATTTCGTTATTGCTGCTGGTTTATCACAGGGTAGCTTTTGTTCAAAATATCCTTTCGACGATAGCGATGTTTTTAAGATTATTGAAGGTGCCAGTTATTCCTTACAGCTCTTTCCGGATTATCGCCTTGAGGCAACCCTCGATACATTGATTCATTTTATTGCAATGGCCCAGGAACCCGATGGTTATATATATACCAACCGAACCATAGATTCTAATCATTTGCATCCCTGGGTGGGGAAAAAGCGTTGGGAAAATGATCCCATGCACAGCCATGAGCTATACAATGTGGGGCATTTATATGAAGCTGCTGTGGCTCATTATCAGGCCACTGGCAAACGAACTTTACTTGAGGTGGCGATTAAAAATGCCAATCTTGTGGCTCAGGATTTTCTTGATAAGGGTTTGAAATATTACCCGGGTCATCAGGAAATAGAACTGGCTTTGGTGAAATTGTACAGAGTAACCGGCAATGAACGTTATCTGAGGCTCGCTAAATATTTTCTTGATATTCGTCAAGGGGGTGAGGTATACAACCAGGCGCATAAACCTGTGGTAGACCAAAGTGAAATCGTAGGTCATGCAGTCAGGGCAACCTATATGTATTGTGGTATGGCCGATGTTGCATCGCTAACGGGTGACAAACAATATCAACATGCTATTCGACGCATCTGGGACGATATGATCAGGGGAAAAATATATATCACAGGTGGTATAGGTTCCGATGCCTCTATCGAGGGTTTGGGTCCAGCTTACTATTTGCCCAACGAAACCGCTTATTGCGAAACTTGTGCTTCAATCGGAAATGTATTATGGAATTATCGCATGTTTTTGATGGATGCAGATGCACGGTATTTAGATGTTGCCGAGCGTACATTGTACAACGCCTTGCTATCGGGTGTTTCGCTCAGTGGCGATCGTTTTTTTTACTCCAATCCCCTCGAGTCAAAGGGGCAGCATCGACGAGCCGAATGGTTTGGTTGTGCATGCTGCCCCTCGAATATTTGTCGATTTCTTCCTTCCTTGCCTGGATTTTTCTATGCTTACGACTCTCATCATTTGTATGTAAATTTTTATGCCACTGGTGTGGCAAAGCCCATGCACAGGGTTAAATTGTCGACCCAAACCAATTATCCTTGGGAAGGAAAGGTAGTTATTGAAATAGAGGAGGCAGATGGCATGCCGCCCCAATTGGCTTTGCGTATTCCGGGTTGGGCTCGGGGAGAGGTTGTGCCCTCCGACTTATATTATTTTACCCATACACAACCTTCAGAGATACGTCTTGAAGTCAATGGACAAACTGTTGAATACCGCATGGAAAAAGGTTTTGCCCTTATTGAGCGAAAATGGTCGGAGGGGGACCGCGTTGAGCTCTCGATGAGTATGCCTGTAAAATTTGTGGTTTCTCATCCAGCGGTAAAAGATGACTCAAGCAAGGTAGTGCTTCAGCGGGGCCCGCTGGTGTATTGTCTGGAATGGGCTGATCAGAAACCCTTGCAAGATTCTGATTTAAATAATGTTATATTTGACTCCGCTGGTTTTGTAGATCTTAGCCAGCTGCTAATCGATACCTCAGCGGCTATTAAAGAGATTTGTCATGAGGAATTGGGGAAGGGGATGATTGCTCTCGAAGGCACAGCTCTGCTTATCGTCCCAGATTCTCAGGATTATTGCAAAAAGCTAAAATTTGTGGCCATTCCTTATTTTGCATGGGCCAATCGGGGACCGGGACAAATGCGCGTGTGGCTGTCTTTAGCCCCAAAGTACTAGTCTCCTTATTTAGGCGGTTTATAGCCTGATTGGTCAAATATAGATTTGTGGTTGGTTGTTGTAAGCCATTTACTCAGAGATTCCTGAGGGTGTTTCCTCAAATATGATTTTGCAATTTGCCAACCCATAAATTGCCCTGTACGCCCAGGCGCTCCTGAAGGAAAGCCCTGCGTCGTTGGGCCTTCTCCAACAAATTTATTAATAATGCTCTTTTCTTTATTAAACAACAGATTATGGCCCAAAAGAAATGCCCATATTTCCTTTTCATTATTCAAGCACCAGTTGAATTCTTGAGGTGTAAACCCAATGATAAGATGCCTGGGGGTCTCTGGGAGTATTTTTTCGGCGGCTGCAAGTAAAATTCCATGAGCTAACATATGCTCCATCAGTGAGCCGTCGGCAGGGTAATCAGCCATTTGGCTCGAAAGTATGACTTTCACTACATCCGGAATTAAATTTTCAGGGTTCATTCGACGGGTAATATATATAGGTATATGAACCGTCTTATACCCCGAAAAATCGCTGCCTAGGTAATTGTCGAGGGGAATGACCAGCACCGAATCTTTGATGAATATTCCATTTTCAATATCGTATCCGCTGATATAAGTGTATACTTTTGAAGGGGGTATCCAATCAGGGAAGTAGTATTTAATGTGTCGAAAAGCTTCTGTAAGTTGTTTTTCAATGGGTAATAAATCCGTAAAAACTTTGGTGCTTTTAAAGTATGCCTCGATTATGAGGGGGTCATTCAGGTAATTTTCCATTTGCAGCAAGCCTGTGGCGTTATGATATTCTTCGCCTATAAAAAGAGGGTACTTGGTTGATAATTTTTTCATAGCTGCTGGCAAACTATCGGCGGGGATTCGGAATAAATCGGCTTCGTAACGTTCGATGCGAACAGGTTTTATGTGTATATGGCTCATATCCGGTGTAGCATTCCTATCGCAGCTTGCAAACATCCCAAGTATCAATAGAGCCAAAATGCTGAAAAATATACCTAAAATTTTCATTGTCAATCTCTCACGACCCAAAAATCTCATGAATGGTGCCCTTAAGATCAGAATATTTTCCACCCCAGGCTGACATTAAAAAGCCTTGATTTCATGCTTTGTCCAGGTTCAGAGGATATATTATTTAATCCCAATTCATAACGTATATCGAAAGTAAACATTAAAACATCTACTCCAGCTCCTGCGGCAATAGCCCAAATTGCATCTTTAATGTGTATGTCTTCTGATGTATGGTTTAATTCATTGATTTTTAATTTTTTATTTAGGTTGAATGAAGCCACAGGACCGCCAAACATACGCAACTTGGCGACGGGTGTGTTAAATATTTTGTTTCCGATGAGCACGGGTATATCCAAGGCTGTCATTGAATATTCGTAATTAACTGGCGAACTACCCGTGGATGTGAGATTTATTTTTCCTCCCCTTCCTGAAATCAAAATTTCAGGCTGAATGTAAGTTTTACCCCCCACACGGGCAAAGGCACCAACTTGCAGGCCCGATTTGCTTTGCTCCTTTAGCAGGGTTATGCTTTCGCTCATATCGGTCGAAAGGCGGTTTACATTGATGCCTATTTTGGGACCCAATGCGATTTGGCCATACAACATGCTACTTACCAATGCGGTAATTAATAGCAGGGCAGACTTTTTCATTTTACAACATTTTTGGTTAGAAGGCAAAATTAGTAATTCCATGCATTTGAAATTCCATTGCGAGTTCAATTTTGAACCTTGTAAAAATTTAAGTATTTTTGAAGAAACTTGATATGTAAAGTGTTCTCTCGATTCTTTTGTTTATACATAGCTTTAATTTTTATTTTATCTACGGCTGTAGCATCTTTTTCTGCTCAACTTACAAGCGAAGAGTTAGAATGGGTGCACCGAAATGCATCGCAAATCCACTTTGCGCCTAACCGAACCTGGCCCCCTGCAGAATTTATTGATGAATCAGGGAATTACGCCGGATTGGTAGCAGATTATGTGGCCATCATTGAGAGCCAGTTAGGGGTGAAGTTTCCGCGAATAGAGCTGAATACCTGGGCTGAAATCGTTCAGGCATTGAAAACTGGGAAAGCCGACTGGGTGGCCGGTATTCATAAAAATGATGAGAGAGCAACGTATTTAGAATTTTCTGATGTTTATCTTATAGTACCCATTGTATTTCTTGCCAGAGAAGATTGGGTCGACAAATTTTTTGCTAAGGGAGATGATAAAATAAAGGTGGCGTGCACAAAAAGTTATGCCACAATTGATTTTCTTCATGAGCATTTTCCCCGAGTGGAAATTGTGGAATGTGAGGATGATCTCCGGGCACTCTTGTTAACCTCATTGGGTGAGGTAGATGGTACAGCAGTGGATATTATGACCGCTAGTTACCTCCAACAGAAGTATGGAATTGCTAATCTGGCATATGCAGGAGAAACGGGGTTTAACTATCAGATTGCCATGGCGGCGCGAAAGGAATATGCCCCTCTCATTGGTATCTTTAATAAAATCTTACGTTCAATTCCTGCTGAGGAACGTCAAAAAATTTACAATCGTTGGGTGACTATTGATGTTACAAAATCTGAGGCCTTTATTATTAAAAGATTAAAAAGAATACTACAAATAATCTTCGTCCCTTTACTTATCCTATTGGGTCTCATTACAGTCTTTGCCTATCTCTTAAGAAAAGAAGTTAAACGGAAAACCGCAGATCTTGAAAAGGCCAATCAACAGAAGGCTAAATTGTTGGATGACTTGAAAAAGGAAGTATGGGAAAAAAGTAAAATAGCGGAAAGTCTGGAGCAAAGCAACCGTAAACTTGAAGATATTTTTAATGCTGTAAATGATGGAATTCTGCTTGTCGATCTCGACCACCTTAATGTCCTAGATTGCAATGAACGAGCCGTGCAAATACTAGGTTTGCACTCTTTCGAAGGATTAAAAGGAAAAACATTGCCATCACTGAAAGTATTGAAATGCATATCCTTTGACACGCATCTTGAAGAAGCTATTGCCAAAGGGACTCATAAGACTGAAATGCGATTGACCTGTAATGATGGTAAAACTTTATGGGTAGAATTGTTTTTAAAAAAAGTTGATTTTCATCAAACGCACAATTTACTGTTGGTAATACGTGATATTACAGAATCAAAAGAATATGAAGAACAACTTGCAAAGGCCTTAGAAGAGGCCAGGCAAAGCGATCGTCTGAAATCTGCTTTTTTGCGAAATCTTAGCCACGAATTTCGCACACCTATGAATGGGATCATGGGATTTGCTAGTTTGTTAAGAGATAAATTTTACCGCGAAAAATACTTTGACGCTTTTTTTGAAAAAATTGAAAACAGTGGTCACCGCTTGCTATATCTGGTAGATGAAATGGTTGAGATTTCGAAATTAGAAGCCGGTGATTATTCATTTACGACCCAACCTTTTGAACTTTTAGATTTTCTAAACACTGTTAAAAATGAATTTATACCATTAGAGGGTTCCAAAAATCTTTCCCTGATGGTCAAGCCTGATATTGCATGTCAAGAGGCTGTCTGTCATTCCGATCCCGAAACCCTAAAGGTCATTTTTAAACATCTTTTGCGCAATGCCATCAAGTACAGCCAGCAACCTATAGTAGAATTAGGATTTCTAAAAAGATCTGAAGAAATTGTATTATTTGTAAAGGATTATGGCATTGGCATTCCGCAGAACCGACTCGAAGCCGTGTTTAATGCTTTTGAACAGGCTGATCCTGAGGATAAAAGTTCGCATGAAGGTATTGGGCTGGGCTTAACAATTGCCCGAAAATACGTTCAGCTGTTGGGAGGGCAGATCTGGTTGGAAAGCACTGAAGGCAAAGGAACGACGGTTTTTATCAGTTTGCCTTGCATAGGCCAACCGGAAGCCAAGCAGTAATAAAACGTAAAGTGAATTTCAAGTATTTTTGCCCAATAATTTTTAAACTTATGAAGCGAATATTTTATGCCGTCCTGCTATTAGGGATATCATTTCCTATTTATGCCCAGGATAATCCCAGGAAGTTTCAGTTTGGAATGCGCTTTTCTCCCAATTATACCTGGCTTGATCCGGCCACTTCTAATTATAAAAACGACGGAGGGAAAATGGGTTTTGGATGGGGGTTGGTTGCCGACATCCATCTTCTGGATAATTATTATTTGAGTACAGGTTTTACTTTAAGTTACCTGAGTGGAAAACTAAGTTATCCTGTTGATTATCAATTATCTGTAGATACAGTTCCGTATCCTGTTGCAGTCAACGGGAAACTTTACAGAAAGTTGCAGTTTCGTTTTCTTGAAATACCTATGCTATTTAAGATGAAGACGCGAGAGTTTAATAGTGGGGTCAGGTATTTTGGCCAAATGGGGTTGGTGCCGGCATTTAACTTGCGCACACGGGCCGATGATGTTTTCTACCCTGAAGGCGGGCAAAGCATCAAAAATTCACCCGACGTTTCTTATGCAATAAATACCATGAAGCTATCGGTAGACATAGGAGGCGGCTTAGAAATTCCTCTGGACAGATCAACATTTTTTATCTTAGGCCTTACTTTTAGCAATGGATTTACCGATTTATTGGGAGGCTATAATAATCATCCTTCAGTTCGTTCGCAGGAAGAGGCCATACAGCATTACCTGGAAATGACTTTTGCTATTATTTTCTAAATCACATCCCAATGAAAGTTGCTCTTGCTCAGCAGGATTATATTATTGGTGACTTTGAGGGAAACTTAACAAAACATTTAAAGGCTATTGAGCAGGCTCGAAAATCAGGGGCCCGTTTAATTGTGTTCCCTGAGCTTTCGGTTTGCGGATATCCCCCGCGTGATTTCCTGGAGTTTGACGATTTCATTCGTCAAAGTGAAGAAAGCCTGATGCTTATAGCTGCCCAATGTAAGAGCATTGCGGCGGTGGTTGGTGCACCCATTCGCAATACCTCAGGCAAAGGTAAACCCCTGTTCAATGCTGCATTGTTTCTTCATCAGGGAAAAATAAAGGGCATACAACGCAAAAGCTTGCTGCCTAACTACGATATTTTTGATGAATACCGCTACTTTGAGCCCAATCGAGAATTTGGATTAGTAGAATATGAAGGTTTGCGCCTCGCCCTCACGGTTTGCGAAGACCTCTGGAATACCGAGGATAATCCTCTTTATGTTGAAAATCCCCTACAGCGACTCCTGGCTCTTCAACCCGATCTACTGATTAATATTGCTGCTTCTCCTTTTCACGATAATCAACCCCATATTAGACATAAAGTTTTAATTGATAATGCTTTGCGTGCTAAAATTCCAATAATTTATGTCAATCATACAGGGGCTCAAACCGAATTGATTTTTGATGGCCATTCAATGGTGATTGATGGCCAAGGTAGGGTTTGTGAACGATTACCTTTCTTTACGGAAAGTATACAAATAGTTGATATACAGAATCTTAAACCTATAGATGAAATTTTTAATCCTGATAGGATTTCTTTAATACACGATGCCTTGGTAACGGGTATACAGGCTTATTTCGAAAAATTGGGTCTTCAAAAGGCCATCCTTGGTCTTTCGGGCGGCATTGATTCGGCTGTGGTACTAGTTTTGGCCGTGGAAGCCCTGGGAAATGAAAACGTTCGCGCAATTCTACTTCCCTCGCGATATTCCAGCCAGCATAGTGTGGATGATGCGATAGCCCTGGCAAAGAATCTGGATGTAAACTACGACATTATTTCAATTGAAAATGCTTTTGATGCCTTTGAGAGCACTCTTGCACCGCTTTTCAAAGACCTTCCCTTCGATCTTACGGAAGAGAATCTTCAGGCCCGCATTCGAGCCGTCCTATTGATGGCTCTGAGCAATAAGTTTGGCTACATTTTATTGAATACCTCGAATAAAAGTGAAGCAGCGGTAGGCTACGGAACACTCTATGGCGACATGTGTGGAGGCCTCTCGGTATTGGGTGATGTATACAAAACCGACGTTTACCGCCTGGCCCGTTTTATCAATCACGAGAAGGAAATTATTCCTCAAAACATTCTCTTTAAAGCACCTTCGGCTGAGCTTCGTCCCAATCAGAAAGATAGCGACTCTTTGCCTGAATACCACCTACTTGATCCGATCTTGTTTGAGTATATAGAAAATCGTAAGGGACCGGGTGAAATTATAAACCTAGGTTACTCCTCTGATTTGGTAAAGCGGGTGCTTAGGCTTGTTAATATCAATGAATACAAACGACATCAAACCCCCCCGATCTTGCGCGTTTCGGCAAAAGCCTTTGGAAGTGGGCGGCGAATGCCCATTGTAGGAAAATATCTAGCATGATGAGAATTATTAATCACAACAATGCTTAATTTATCGAATTATCGGGTAATACTCGCCTCAAGATCTCCACGTAGAAGTGAATTGTTGAAAGGACTTCATATTGATTTTGAAATCAGATTAAAAGATACGCCTGAAGATTTTGACCCTAAGCTCAAGGGAAGGGATATTGCTCTGACACTTGCCAAGCGGAAGAATTTGGCATTCAATGATGACGAATTACCCCAAAATTACCTGCTTATTACAGCAGATACCATAGTATGGCTCGATGATCAGGTTTTAAACAAACCGGCTGATGAAGTCGAAGCTGTTGCCATGCTTAGGGCTCTTTCAGGCCGCAGTCATACCGTATTTACGGGTGTTTATGTTCGAAGCCGTGTCAAAGAATCCGGGTTTTGTGCTGAAAGCACTGTTCGTTTTCGACACCTTACGGAAGATGAAATTCTTTATTATGTCCGTACTTTTAAGCCTTACGACAAGGCGGGTGCCTATGGGGTGCAAGAATGGATCGGATATGTGGGCATAGAGCACATAGAGGGTTCCTACTATAATGTGATGGGCTTGCCCACACAAATGCTCTACCTTCATCTGAAATTGTTTTAAGAAAATTTTTTCCCTCCCCTTTGAGAAGTGTAGGGTATTCTCGCTAAGATTTGGGCTTGAACCCACAACAAAACCGTAAATTTGCACCTCTAATGATTGAAATACACTCATGAGCCGTCCGCTTTATCAAATGCGGGTATTCCGCGTTTTGTTGGGATATTTTGTGCAAGGTCTCTTGCTCATAGCGCCTGTTTCTATTACAATTTGGGCCCTACTTACCGTTATCCATTTCCTGGATGAAGCGGTTCTAAGTCAGTTAGAGGTTGTTATAGGCTTTCGTGTTCCGGGTTTGGGCTTTTTGGCATTGCTTGTAATTATTACCCTCACAGGATTTTTGGGCAGTACTATCTTGTTCAGGCCTGTAGTTGCTTATTTCGACAGACTTATCAGTAGGGCTCCATTGATTAAGATCATTTATACAGCGGTAAAAGATTTTTTGCAGGCTTTTGTGGGGCATCAAAAACGTTTTACTGAGCCCGTACGGGTGCGTGTGGACGATGTCAGCGAAGCTGAGCGCATTGGATTTATTACCGCTCACGATTTATCAGTGCTGGGCATTGATGAAGGCAAGGTAGCGGTTTATTTTCCATCATCTTACACTATTTTGGGCGAATTATGGATTATACCTGTTTCAAGAATAAGACCGCTCAACGTTTTATCCGCAGAAGTTATGAAATTTGTTATTTCAGGTGGTGTAACATCTATTCAAACTAAAACACCCTATAAACAAGAAACTCATAAGGAAGATGACATTGAATAAAAGGCTTATCCTGGTTACCAACGATGACGGTATAACAGCGCCGGGCATACGCTCACTTATAAAAGTGATGCGGCAATTGGGTATGGTGGTTGTTGCTGCCCCCGATAAACCTCAATCGGGTATGGGGCATGCCATTACGGTAAATCTTCCCTTGCGTTATCATCTGATAGCTCAGGAAGAAGATTACACCGAATACAGCATCAACGGTACGCCTGTGGATTGTGTGAAACTGGCAGAAAAATACCTCTTACCTCGTCGACCCGACCTTATTGTTTCAGGTATAAACCACGGATCCAATGCATCTATCAATATCCTGTATTCAGGTACAATGGCAGCTGTGTTGGAAGGAGTAATGCTGGATATACCAAGTATCGGCTTTTCGCTTTGCGACTATGTATGGGAAGCTGATTTTACACCTGCTGAACCTTGGGTAGAACAAATAACCCGCAAGGTTCTGCAAGAAGGCCTACCCCGATATACAGGATTAAATATAAATATTCCGGTGCCGGGGTCTGGGGGAATTAAGGGAATCAAGGTAGTGAGACAAGGCGAAGGTCGGTGGGAAGAAGAATTCGAGCACAGGGTTGACCCTCGTAGAAGAGATTATTTCTGGATTACGGGTCACTTCAAAAATTATGACGGCATGCCCGACACCGATCTCTATGCCCTAGATCATGGCTACATTTCAGTGGTACCCGTCCATTACGACTTCACAGCCCATCAGGCGATTCCCCATATTAAAAATATTTTAGAAGATGCTCAAGAAAAATAATTTTGCTTCAGGAGCTTTTGCAGGCATTATTGCCTCTATGCTAGGGTGGTTGTTGGTTGGGCTTTTGGGTAAATGGCTCAATCGGCTTATGGGTGTCGAACCTTTTTTTCAGCTCTGGCAAATGTACTTCCTCGGACTCATACTTCCTATCCTGTTAATGCGTTAT
>CALJNV010000166.1 GCA_937981455.1 uncultured Bacteroidales bacterium
TACTTCGGTCGGTGGTTTGCATTTTCAGAGATACCATGGGTATTTCCTCAACAATCACACCCCTAATTACCGAGCCGTTTTTCAGATAAACCACATCCTCTATATGTCGTTGCTGGGCAAATCCTGACAAAATCAGGAGCCACGCAAGGAGGGTCAAACAATTTTTTTTAATATTCATGGCTATATTTTAAAAAAAACGTACAAAGTTAACTCAAAATAAATAAGATTATTTTATTGGGTTTTCAATATTTTAATCCTGGCATCCACAGCAACGACCTCGTGCGGATTTCCCACCAAAGGATTTAAATCCATTTCACTGATTTCTGGAGCCGCCTCTAGTAGTGCTGAAACTCGCAGGATAGTCTCAATGAATTTTTCTTTGTGAATCCCTTGTTTTCCTCTAACTCCTTTGAATATTTGGTAACCCTTAAGGCTATGAACCATGCGTTGAGCCTCGATGCGGCTCAAAGGGACAAGACCTGTAGTGAAGTCTTTCATTAATTCGATCAGCACACCGCCCAGTCCACACATGATCACATGTCCAAAATTACCCTCTGCGGTGGCGCCTATAAAAAGCTCACTGCCGCTCAACATGGGTTGAACGAGCACGCCTGTGGCATCCTTAATCTGCATCAAACGATGGTAATGGGTAAGAACCGCTGCCTCGTCCGTAACATTTAGAACCACCCCCCCAACATCGCTTTTATGAACCGGTCCGATTACTTTCATCACTGCGGGAAAACCTGCCTTTTGTGCAGCTTCAATGGCCTCTGTGGGATGGGTAGCGACAAATTCTCTAGCCCTTGCAATACCGGCAGCATCGAGGAGTGCCTGAACATCGGAAGGCTTTAGGTATCCTTCTGGAGCCTTCTCGATAACCGCTCGTATGGTTTCCCTATTTACTGGCATAGTTTCGTAAAATTCTTGTGGGGCAGGCGTGTGGTACACTTTGGCCAGGGCCTGACCAAAAACCACTTCGTCGGGGAAATTGATATGCCCCAGTGATAGAAAATATTCTATTTCCTTTTTGACGTTGATAACCGATGGAAGGATAGGGAAAATAGGCTTGCTGCAGGTCTTCATTTTTTCATGAAGTACATTGTAAACGTCGTAAACTTCAAAAAGGCCAGGGCTTCCAAAAATAACGGCCATGGCGTCGATATTGTCAAATTTCTGATCACAATAATCAATAATTTCAGCCAATTGTGAGGCGGTGCCTGTTGCCAAAAAGTCGATGGGATTGGCTACCGATGAGCCTGGGTAAAGTTTTGCCAGCAACTCAGGACTTTCTAGGCGTGGAATTTCCATACCATGGTTTGCCAGAGCATCGGTTAGCATAACGGCAGGGCCTCCCGCATGTGTGATAATGGCCATACGGTTGCCAGGCAAAGGTTTGTGCATGAAGATACCCGCTACTGTAGCCAATTCCTGACGGCTATGGCAACGCACAATACCCGCCTTGCGCAGAAGGGCTTCAACTGCCGTGTCGCTGCTGGCTAAAGCGCCTGTATGTGAAGAAGCTGCCCGACTTCCTGCCTGCGATGTACCGGATTTAATAGCAGCTATTCGACATCCTTTGCGAATCAGTGATGAAGCATGTTTGAGTAACTTTTGCGGCTTGCTGATGCTTTCTACATAAAGCAGCTTAACCCGGCTGCTCGTTGAAGCATCGAAAGTATTGTCCAGGTATTCCAAAACTTCTTCTACCCCTGTTTGAGCGCTATTTCCCACAGAAAACACACTGGAAAAGGTTAATCCATTGGGTATCGCACTTTCCATAATGAAAACAGCTGTTGCGCCCGAGCCTGAAATGAAATCTACGCCCTGCGGTTCTAACTTTGGAATGGGTGTAGTAAAAACAGATGCGTGCCAGGGGGTCATTACCCCAATGCAATTGGGGCCGATCAGGCAGCCATTCACAGCCTCCACACTCTCAACAATCTGACGTTCAAGCTGGGCGCCTTCTTCACTTTCTTCATGAAAACCGGCAGAAAGAATAATAAAAGCCCGGGTGTTTTTTTGTTGAGTTAGAATTTCCACCGCAGCCGGACAAAAGCGGGCAGGTATCGCTAAAATAGCCAAATCAACTTCAGGCAACAAACTAACGTCTGCATGGCAGTCAATGCCCTGAATGGTCGTCTCCTTAGGATTAACCGCATAAACCTTCCCCGTAAAATGATGATCCAAAATGTTTTTCAAAACTTTTCCACCTGGTTTGGTAATGTCGTTGCTTGCCCCTACTACTACTATGCTTTTAGGCTGAATGAGTTGCTGGTTTATCATTGCAAAATATGAATTATGATGTATGGAATTCGGTGCGAAGTTAGGAAATAGGTTGCGACATATTCTATTTTTCCCCGCTAAAAAATGCTAATACAAATTACTTAGGAACTCATCAGCCTCTCTCAATAATTCTTCCTGACGGTGAGTTGACATTCTGTCGAAGCTTTTCAGCAATAGGTTAAGCCTCGGGTTGTGTATTAAAACCTCTCGGTGTACATGCATAAAACGCCAAAACAAGGCATCCCAGGTATGGGTCCAGACTCCTGCGGGATAATCAGACATACGCAACAAATAAGCACTTGCACTGATATAGGGTTTGGTGGTCATAACGCCCCCATCGGCATATTGACTCATACCATAAACATTGG
>CALJNV010000167.1 GCA_937981455.1 uncultured Bacteroidales bacterium
CAGAGCATTCAGACGATGGAAGTGAAGGGTCAGGGAGTTTACCGGCTCAACACGATGAACCTCGAGTCGGGCGTATACTTCATCCGTCTGACAGACACCCAGGGCAATACCTCGCTCGAAAGAGTGACTGTAACCCGATAAAGTATTGAAAGATTTCGAATAACAAAACTGCCCGGTGATGAGCTGGGCAGTTTTGTTTATTAGTAGGAAACTAAAAAGTGGCACTCAATTTTATATGTTCTTCTACAACAACTTACCCCTGCTGAGTCAAACTTTACCCAGAACAATTAAACTTTTTTAATTCCAGGTTTGGGTTGAGCAGGAACATTTTGGTATTGGCCTCTGGTTTCCAAAAGCCTTTGGGAAACTTGAATACAGTGGCAGGATTGCTGGTGAGAACTTTTAGCGCTCATTCAAGGGGTATATATTCTTTGAAAATATCGGCTTTTGATTCATTGAAGCATTGAGATTAGAATTCAGCAAGCCATTTCAAGTTTCATTAGTTCTCCTGTTTGTGGGACAAAAAAGGGTTGAGATCCAAATGCATAGGAATTCGAGGAGATATTTTCAACTGATACCCGGTTTTCCAAAAGTATTTTTTAATGTTATTGGTAGGTATATCTCTTGGTCAGGGAATTAGGGATAAGAGCTGGTTGTTGTATCATTTCACCTATTTTGTCGTATCCATGGTATCATTGAGGAATTCATTGATTCTGGTTGACCATTGTGGTTAAAAACTGATCAAGGGAATTGTAGTTTGCGTGGAAGGTTTATGAAGGAGATGTAAAGGCTTCTATGTATCAATCATTTGAATATGAATAATTTAGTCGGATTCAACCAATATGCCAGCAATTATTTCATGTGTGGCAAATTTATCCAGCTCATCGTAGGAGGTAGTTGAACAATGGTGGCCTAAAATGGGAATTTTTCCTGTGCCCTTAATTTTGATATTGAAGTAAAAGATGTATTTCGAAATGTCGCCAATGATAATAAGATCGGGCAAATGAAAGGACCCTTTAGACATCCATGCTGAAAGTCATTGAGCTTTAAAAGATTTAACTTTCACAAGAACTTTAACTAAGGCTGCGTTTAATTCCATTGGATACCAGGCACCCAGCAAGGGTTGTAACTCCTGCTTTAATCATGACGAATGCTTTAATCATGACGAATATCTGCATTTGAGGGGTGAGGCTTGTAAGTCTATCCACACCCATATTATAAACATATCTGTAAAGAAAATCTGGCGTGGCCTTAAGAGCGCTCTTCACAATGATTTCTGGATCAGGAAATGAATCGAGGGGATGATGGGGGGGCTATCGTTAAAATTTTATTTCTTCCTGTCAATAGATTGTTTGTTTATTGATAATCAGGCGCATAAATACCTACTTTTGATAACTGGGTAATCAATCTTTTTAATAGGGTATTATATCAGTGAAATTTTTTTACTTCAATTATTTTGTCGCTAATTTAGCTCATTGATTGAATAAAAAAAGTCATACTATGAATAATCTCGTCAGCATAATTGCCTGTTTCATAAGTTTCATCTTTACAGTAAATCAGTGTTTTTCTCAAGGAAAATTTTTGCTGGTTGGAGGGGGTACTGAGCGATATGGAGCCAATAGTTGGAGTACACCGCCCTACACTTTCGCAGCACAAGGCAAAAAGGTTGCCATAATTGGAACTTCCTCCGGAACGCTGGCTGCTTATTTCAAAAATCAGTGTGGAGCCCGTTATGCTAAAGAATTTGTTGTTACCAATTCGCAACAGGCTAATTCGCAGGAACTTTACGATAGTTTGATTACCTACGAAATGATCTTTTTCAAAGGTGGAGATCAATGGGAATATTATGTGAATTACAAGAATACTTTGCTTTTGAATGCAGTCGTTGAAATATTCGCAAAGGGAGGGGTTGTTGGGGGAACTTCTGCAGGGTTGCACATTCTGAGTGGTGTAGTTTTTACAGCCCAAAATGGAACAGTTTATCCCTACGAATGTATTGAGAATCCTGACAATCAATATATTACGCTTGCTAATGATTTTCTTCCTTTTTTCCCCGGATATATTTTCGATTCTCATTTAGCCGAACGGGGACGAATGGCCCGATTGCCTGGCTTTATGGCTAGATGGTATTTCGATCACAATCTGTTGATAACTGGATTAGGAATAGACGATCTTACCTGTATGTATGTTGATGAGGGAGGTATTGGTACGGTATGGGGAACGGGTGCAGTTACGATTTTCTATCCTCAAGGAAATTTCGGCAGAAATGGGAAAAAGCTACTATCTGACTCCATTCGGATGGTGCAATTACTTAAAGGATGTACATTTAATTTTTCCACAGGGGAGTGCACTTTTACCTCTCTCAACCAAAACCTGCCGAACTTGCAATTGAGTTCTGGCCTCAAAGGGCCTCTTTTGGCCTCGGGTAGTAATACAGTTTTTGAAAATCAATCTATGCTTGAAGCATTGATATATAACTACGGACAGTTGCAGGATTCAATACTCATTGTGGCTGGCTCAGAATCGGTAGCAAAACCATTTAAGGATAAATTGATTACTCTTGGGGCAAAGCAGGTGGCAATGCTAATACTTGACAATTATGCCGGTAATTCCGTAGAGGCTGAAAAGATGATAATGCAAAGCAAAAAAGTGTTGTGGTTAGGTAATACTTATGAAAAAGTCATAGCTTTCAGCCTTTCGCCCAATGGACGCTTGATTTTACACAGAATGCGCGAGGGTTTTATGATACCAGCTTTTGTAGGAGACGATTCCCGTTGGGTGGGTAAGACAGTTGTAGAGAATTTTTATACGCCCGGCGCATCTTATTACGGAGAACTGGTTTTTAGGCCCGGGTGGTCGTTGCTTCGGTATTCTGTCATCATGCCAAATTCATACTATAATGCTAACATTTACGAAAATTCTATGACCGCCGTACCTTATGCCATGATATTGGATTCACTCAAATGGGGAATCTGGCTGACCCATCATAATTTTTTGAAATTGGACCTAAAAAACGATTCCCTGTGGCTGGGCGGAGAAGGGACAGCTCCAGTACTTTTACTATTAAATGATAGTGAAAAAGGAGGATTTTCGAGTCAGACATCCACCGGTTCTACCACATCGTCGCCCCGGCAGGTAGCTGGGTTTGATAATATGAAACTCTTTTTGCTTGATGATACAAGGAAGGTATTCCTGAGTCGGCAGGAACCATTGGGTGGAATTAAAAATATGCGGCATTCGTTACGCATCTCCTTTGACAGATTGACCTGTCGGCTCAGCATCCACGGGCTAATAGAGCCGGCTAATCTAGAAGTTTATAACCTAAATGCGACAAAATTCCTGGAAACCGCTTTGAAGGCTGGTGAAAACTACCTGCCTTTGAAAGTTGACTCAGGTAATATATACATTCTAGTCTTTCGGTTCACGGATGGAAAGGTAGTAAGTAAAAAATTATTGATTTTATAATTTTATAAAAATGAAGAAGTTATAAATACTATTGTGGTGGGTGTTTTTGGTGATCGTATTGAAAGCTTTTACTCAGGAACCTCTGGTGATAGATGGAGGGGGGTTTAAGGCAGAAAATGCAGCTTTGTTTAATGGATTCATTAGGCTTGTGGGTGGTTCAGAACCCCCTAACGATGGTAATACCTTCTGCAAGTGGTACTCCTGTGACTTCTTATCTTGGGTTTAAAGATACTAAGGCGAAACATGGAGTAAGTGAAGAAATGATTTAATGGATTCCTTGAGCGATGGAGGATGATACAGGAACCTATTAAATCGAGTTGTTTTGAAGAATTAATGCCTTCAATCCAATGGTTGGTTCATTGATTAGAAAGTGTACAGGGATCTGGTTTGTGGAAGGCGACTAGATGCAGACTACCACGGTTATGCTTACCGATGACGGGAAACCCCACCCCGCTTAAGAGGCGTTCAAGTTTGTTTGGTTGAAGGGAGGAGTGGTGAGTAGAGGCAGTGCAAGCGCCGCCATTCTGAGTCGTACAATGCTTTGTGGAGTAAGCAACTTAGGTTCCCTTACTTGCTTAATTACCTATGAGTTGAGTGATGATGTCGACAAAAAAGGAGTGCTTTAATATACGCGGGGTTCAGGCTTTTTCTTTTTCGGAATTACTGATCCACATTTTGACTATAAAGTCGGCCAGGCTGCTCTAGCATGGTTTTGATGTATCAGCCCCGAAGATCAACGGTTTGGATTAGATAGGGACGAAAATACTGCGATGGTAGTAAATTTGACAGAAGAAAGATTTTATGTAAAAGAGACCTCAGGCGTAACCCTAGTTAATGCAAAAGGGGCTTTTTACGATCAGGCAATGGGGCTATGGCGTATCAGAGGTGTTGTAATTTTATAATATCGGCATATGACGGGGTTTTACTAAATTTACTCGCCAAAATTCCAGCCTGGGGTAAAAATCCTACTCGTGAGTACGAATTTTATAACGGGTCGGTTCCTTCAAAATTGGCGATTTTCACAGGTTACGGAAAAAGTTATAAGGATATGTTCACATACCACCTCATAAATATTAAGGCAGACGATAAAATTTTTACTTTGAACATTAATTTCGAGAGCAGCTCAGGCTCTCAGGATGGGTATAATAATTTGTTAGAATCTGAAGGGTACTTAATGGACTTACCTGATGATACGATTTACGTAATGTGACACATGGGAATGGACGTTATAGCTTATAATATTCGGGATACAATTGCATGAACAATAAATTGTGTTGATCAATCACTTAAACCAAAATCCTAGGTTATGAAAAAACGATGGAGATTATTAATTTTTTTAAGCCTCATCTTTAGCACGGTTTATGGACAGCAAATGCTTAAGGTGAGCGGCAGAGTAACAGCTGTGAGTGACCGGCAGGGGATACCAGGAGTTACTGTTCGCCTGCTCAATACTCAGCAAGGTACAGTTACTGATGCAGCAGGCAATTATATGATTGAAGCGCCTTCTGATGGAACGCTTGTATTCAGTTTCATTGGGATGAAGACCCAGGAAATAGCAATTAAAGGCCGAGTGCGGATTGATGTTGAAATGGTGGATGAAAAATACAATCTGGGCGAGATTGTTGTAATGGGCTATAGCACCGACAGTCGGAAGCTTATTGGAGGTTCAGTAGCCCTGGTGAGGTCGGATGAAATGAAAACGATACCCATGCGAACAATAGACGGCGTATTGCAGGGGAAAGCGGCAGGGTTGAATATTTTTTCCAATTCAGGGACTCCCGGCGCTCAGCCATCGATACGTTTGCGCGGAGGAAGTAGCATTAATGCTTCCAACAGCCCCCTAATAGTGGTGGATGGAATTCCCGTTATTACAGGCGATTTGAGCCAGGTGGGATTTTCGGGACAAGTGATCGATGCTCTCACGGATATCAATCCCAATGAAATTGAGACAGTTACCGTGCTTAAAGATGCATCGGCAACTGTAATTTATGGCGCCAGAGCATCCAATGGGGTAATTCTTATAACCACCCGGAAAGGCAATAGCCAGCAAACCTCTGTGAGCATTGGCTCGAATTATGGTTGGCAAGAAATTCCTTCCCATCGCCTACCCAAGCTGCTCAATGCTCAACAATGGAATGAGTATAAAGGTACGAGTGTGCAAGGGGTGGATACTGATTGGCTAAAGGAAATCCTACGCACAGCCCCTGTTACCAATACCGAGCTTTCCATAAGTTCTGGAAATGCTTCAACTCGCGTTTTCTTTGCAGGAACCTATTTTAAGCAAGATGGAGTGGTGTTGGGGACCTCCTACGACCGTTATAATGGTCGAGTGAATTTAGACCATAACTTGTCTCAATCGCTAAAGATGGGTGCTAATGTTTCCTTGGGATATTCACGGAATGCAAGGGTAGAGGGCGACCAGACACTCAATGGTCCGTTGCCCAATGCGCTCAGTATTCCGGCAATTTATCCTGTTTATAATCCCGACGGAACTTATAATGAAGACGGCCCCTATGCTAATCCTGTTGCTATTGCACGTGAAAGCGTAAACTTGGCCCTCACCAACAGAAGCCAAGGAAATGTTTTTGCTGAATATAGATTCTGGGATCATTTTATCTTTACTACTAAATGGGGGGCTGATATTTACAATCTGCGCGAACACAGTTACGACCCTATCACTACTCGTCAGGGTAAACGTTACAATGGGCTGGCTATTGAAGGAACCACTTATGCCAGTAATCTGGTATCAAGCAATGTAATTTCCTATTCTCGAACGTTCCACGAAAAACATCAGGTAGATGGACTTTTGGGATTAAGTACTGAACGTTATGCGCGTAGAAACACCTATATAGAAGCTTTAGATTTTCCCAATGAAAAACTCCAGTATGTTGTTTCGGCTGGGACCATTCGAGCTGCCTTAGCAAGTGCTCTCGACCGAAGTATGCTGTCGTATTTCGGACAATTGAAGTATAGTTACCTGTACAAATACATTGTTACCATGAATGCGAGGGCCGACGGTTCATCAAAGTTTGGAAAAAACAACCGATTTGGGTATTTCCCGGCTTTGGCCCTTGCCTGGCGTGCCTCTGAAGAAAATTTCTTAAAATCTGTCGCCTGGCTGAGCGACCTCAAAGTACGCCTAAGTGTTGGAATGACCGGTAACGATGGTATTCCCGATTTTGCGTCTTTGGGGCTTTATGCTGGGGGGTTCAATTATGGCGGAAGTTCGGGCACGGCTCCGGTTCAATTGCCCAATCCTGATCTGAAATGGGAAACCAACCGCCAGACCAACCTGGGTTTCGATATGGGTTTGTGGAATGATCGCCTTACATTGAACCTCGATATGTATTATAATAAAACCTATGACCTTTTGTTAGCCAGACCTCTGCCGCCATCTAGCGGTTTTAGTAGTATTTATGCAAATATCGGTGAGTTGGAAAATAAAGGATTGGAAATCAGTCTTAACTCGAAAAATTTGGACACTCGTCTGGTATGGAATACTGCATTTAATTTCTCAATGAACCGTAACAAGGTTCTCAAACTTTATGAGGGTCAGCCTATCGACGATATAGGCAGGGGAGGCAACCGCGTTCAGGAAGGCGAACCTCTGGGTATTTTTTACGGATATAAATGCCTGGGAGTTGATCCCACCACTGGCAATCTGGTATATGAGGATATCAATAAAGATGGCAAACTTACTGCAGACGATAGGACCAAAATCGGAGACCCCAACCCCGATTTCACGGCGGGTTTAAATAATACCTTTACTTATGCTGGATTCGACCTGGGCATATTTTTGCAATGGGTTTATGGTAATGACATTTTCAATGGCACCCGCATTTATCTCGAATCTGGGACGGGCGAAGACAATCAGACTACGGCCATTCTGAGGAGATGGCGTAAACCTGGCGACATTACCGATGTACCGCGGGTGGGAGATACCTATAAATCTTCGCGTTTTATTGAGGATGGTTCATTCCTTCGAGTGAAAAATCTTACACTTGGATACACTTTGAAAAACAAACGGGGTTTTAAGCAAGCCCGAATTTATCTGAGTGCTCAAAACCTGTTAACCTTTACGCAGTATTCAGGTATGGATCCTGAGGTTAATTATGCAGGCGGGGATAATCTTCGATTGGGCACAGATTTTTTCACTTATCCACAGGTGCGTACGATTAGTTTGGGTATAAATCTTGAATTTTAATCTTTAAATTCGATTGAAAATGAAAAACATACTAAAAGTTGTTTTGTGGGGAGGGCTCATCTCAATGCTATCATGTGGCAAATTCCTCGATATCGAACCCACTCAGTCCATATCAGAGGATGTGGCCCTTAGAGATGTAAAAGGTGTAGAACGCGCTTTGACAGGCTGCTACAGTGCTTTGCATAGTGCAGGCAGTTATGGTCGCAACCTGGTAATCGTAGGGGAGCTGGCAGCCGACAATTTGACATGGACGGGTACTACCCTCGACTATGGTCAGATCGGTAATCATCAAATAGCTGCAGACAATGGAGTGGTTGAGGGAATGTGGTCGGCAGCCTATGATGGAATCAATCGTGCCAACAATATTCTCGATGCTTTGGATAAAGTGGAGGCAGACCAGGCCTTGAAAAACAGAATAAAGGGAGAAGCTCTTTTCCTGAGATCGCTCATGTATTACAATCTGGCAGTTTATTTTGGAAATGTTCCTCTCAGGCTACAGCCAGTGAAAAATCTGGAATCGCTTGAAATGGAAGCTTCGTCCCGAAATTCAATTATGCAGCTTATTGAGGATGACCTTCGAGCAGCTGCAGAGTTATTACCCGATTCGCCTGCTTTAGGGAGAGCTAGCAAGTGGAGTGCTAAATCTTTATTAGCCCGGGTTTTGTTGTGGGAGTTTCATTTATCGGGTTCTGTTGCAAAGGCTGAGGAAGCCATTGCTTTGGCCACTGTGGTAATTGAAAGCTCAGGCATTGACCTGGCTCCGGATTATGAAAGCCTTTTCAATGGTTCTGCCAATGAAGAACTTTTTGCGGTGGTTTTCGATGCTCAAAACAACAACCGTTTAGCTCAATATTTTTTCAGTCGTAAACTCACCGGGCGTTATGAGGTGGCACCATCGCAAACTTTAATTCAGGCTTATACCGCCACTGATGATAGAAAAATATCTACTATAGCCTTCGATGTGGAGAATAAAGCGTATGGTTACAAGTTTCGCGATATTTCGGCAGGTACCGATAAAGTATGGGTCATAAGGCTGGCTGAAATGTACCTCATCAGAGCTGAGGCCAGGAGTTTTTTGGAAAGGGATGCTCAGCTGATTGTGAATGACATAAATAGGCTTAGGTTGAGGGCAAAGGCGGAGCCTCTTGCGTTTACTAACAACTATGAGTATTTGCGGATAATGGTTGAAAGCGAACGTAGACTCGAAGTTGCCTTGGAGGGGCATCGATGGCCTGATCTTTTGAGAACCGGCCGGGCAGTAGAGGTTCTGGGCATCGCACCTGAACAAACCCTATTTCCCATTCCTCTCAGCGAATTGCAGACGAATAAAAAAATAAAGCAAAATCCCGGTTATTAATAACTTAATAAAGTATTGATTATGAAAATATTATTTAAAATATGGATGATGGCAGGATTGGTAAGCCTGTTATTGACAGCCTGTCGCAAATCAGAATTAGGCACCCCACCCGCCTCTACGGTTGCCGATTTTGCTTATACTATAACTAACAATGGTTATGCTCCCTGTACGGTTACTTTTCAAAATAAAAGTTTAAACGCTAAAGGGTATCATTGGGATTTTGGAAATGGACAGACCTCCACAGAGTTTGAACCCTCGATTACTTATGATTCTCCGGGTCTTTATACAGTAACCCTTATGTGCGTTCCTGAAAATAATGTATACTACAATAAACCCGTAAAAAGTGTAGCCATTAACGTTAAAGACCCGTTGGCCGGATTGACACAGGTGCTTTATTTCACTACCCGCAATCCTAGCGGAGGTCAAGTACACATGGTTATACTTGGCAATGCAACCCCGGTAGTGCAAGATTTCGACCCAGTAGAACTCTCTCGGCCTTACGGCATAACGGTTGATACTGCCGGACGGAAGGTTTATGTATCGGATTATAATTTGGGAGTCATTTATCGTTTCGATGCTGAGGGAAAAAATCCACAAAAGATTTTGGATGTATCGGTAGCAGGTCAGGAAATAGTGGATTATCCTCATGGTATGGTCTTTATCCAAGGAAAGCTTTACTGGGGCAGACAAGGGGGACTCTTTCGGTGCAATCCCGACGGTACCGGTGCCGAAGTTGTACTCAATACGTCGGCTGCTGGTCCGGAGTTTCCGCTCGATATGCAATATGACCCCACCACCGATCGGATCTATTTCGTTAACGATAAATACGATTTCAGTGGAGGCTTATACTCAGTTAAACCCGATGGAAGTGGTTTGACCGAAATTTTACCTGCGATTGATGGAACGGCTTTAGAGATTGACAGCCGAAACGGAAAAATATACTTGGCTATTTATGGTTCGGACGGTTCACCCGTCACTGAAAATGGGATTTATATGTGTAATCTTGATGGTACGGGGCTCACCAAGATTGGTGAGTTTGGCAACAAAGCCACATGGGGTATGGCCCTTGATAATCAAAAGGATAAATTATTGTGGAGTTATAAAATCTCCAACTCAAACCCTGATGGAAAAATTGTTCGGGCTAACCTCGATGGTTCTCAGCCTGAGGATTTTATCACGGGTATAAGCCCTCATGCCATGCAGGTTGTTTTCATTAAACTTTAGTTTTTAATCAGATTTACCCAAAACCCAAGAGGTAGTGAGAAAAAAACAGGCTGCCCACCATGAGGGCAGCCTGCTTTTTTCAGGACAAGAAGAAAAATTTACCAGGCAAATTTTTGGGAACCTTGCAATCCGTCTTTTTTCACCTGCACCCAATAAATCCCTCTAGGAAGATGGGTGGCAGGTAAGGTGACAGAACTAGATAGGCTGAATGTCCGATAAATAACCTGCCCTGCCAGATTTATCAGACATATTTCTCCTCCTTCAATATTCCCAGTGATATAAATGGAAGAGGAAAATTTATTGGGAGTTAAATGAAATTGGGGTGTGCAAGAAGACTCTTCCATTCCTACGTTTGAGTAATACCAGACATAGACACTATCAAGCAGGAGCTTATACATGTCTGTGCAATTGTAATGACACCAGGTTATGTAGATGTTTTGACCCAGAAAAGCCGAAATGTCAAATTCTCTGGGGCTCCAATTTCCGTTGGCTTCGAGAGATGTAAGGGTCTCTTCGTGAATAATGTTGGTAAATGCCTGAGCTGTGGGCGTGGTGGTGGAGATCGCTAGTTTGTAGTGCTCTTGGTAATAGTTTTTCGAGGCGGCACAAATAGAATATCGCACTTTTAGAGTACCACTCATCCCCTGAAGGTTGAGTTGGGGGGTCACAAGGTAATTTTCCGGGGTTAGTGCAATTGAGTTCCAGGATGCAGATGCTGCGTAAATCTCTGTTTGATAGGTGTTGATAAGCCATGCCTGTCCATCACCATCCTGGTCGATATTGAGCCAACCGGCTGGCAAATTTTCAGGATTGTTAAACAACTCCTCCAGTAAAGTCACCTGTGCTGGGCTGGGCATCCATGAAAGAAGAATGATAATCATAAGGGAAAAGAATCTTTTCATAGGCATAATCTTTAGATTGCACTCAATATTAATAAATTTCTCTTTAGGATCAATGAGTGTTTATTAAATTTTGTTGTACTATTCTTATAATGTATTGATATTCATTGTTTTTAAACCTCTATGACAGATAGCATTCTTCTTTAAATGAACTTTTTCAATGGAAGACCTTGGATAAAATCTGAACTTTATTAATTTTGCGCTGTTTTCAATTTTTGATTTACTAACCTAATTATCTAATCTATGAGGAAAACTACCAAGTTACTAGGTGGAATTCTGTTGGCTTTTTTAGCAGCATTCTCCCTAAATCTCAGTGCGGTGACCGTTACCATTGGTACGGGCACTAATTCGAGCAATTACCCGTTTACAACTTTCTGGATGGACGGGCGTACACAAATGATGTACACTGCCGCTGAAATCACAGCCAATGGTGGAGTTGCCGGTAATATTACCAGCATCGCCTTCAACGTGATTTCGAACTCTACTCAGGTGATGAACTCCTTCACCGTACGTATGCAAAATACAACAGCCACTTCTATTCCAGCTTTTGTGGAAACTGGATGGACCACTGTGTTGACCACTAACTGGGCTGTTCCAGGAACGGGGTGGCAGACCATCAATCTGGCAACACCTTTTGCTTGGGACGGTACCAGCAATTTGATGGTTGAAATTTGCTACGACAATAACTCTTATACCAGTTACAGTCCTGTGTATTCCACAGCAGCTGCTGGTATGACATGGGGTCGTTATCAAGACTTAAGCACAGCATCGGGTTGCACCATCACGGGTGGCGCTGCACAAGCCAATCGTCCCAACATCCGTTTGGAAATGACTCCTGCTTACACCGGTGTTGCTATAGTAGAAGGTGTAGTAACCAACGAAGTAACCGGAGCGCCTATCGTGGGTGCCTTTGTAAAAATTGGTGATTCTACTACTTACACTATTGTAGGAGGAACTTACAGTTTGCATGTACCTCCCACCACCCTCAATGTTTTAGTGAAGAAAAGCGGTTATGATGATTACACCACCACTGTTACTGGTGTAGCCAATACCACCACAACATTAAATGTGGCTATGCAGGAAAATACTCCTGCTCCGGGAGTTGTTTTTGCATCCCTCAATACCGCCCAGACTGCTGTAACCATTACCTGGGGATTGCCGCAGAGCTCTTATGAAATAGTTTATGATGATGGTGTATTTGAAAATATGACGGCTTGGGCCGTAGGTGGAAACATCAACGCTCTGAAATTCACCCCGATTAACTCTTATCCTCTGCAGGTAACCGGCGGTAAGGTGAATATCGGCGATGGTAGCTATCCCAGCGGTGCCAATCTGCAGTCGTTTACCATGGCTGTATATAAAGATGATGGTCCGCTCGGCTATCCGGGTACTGAATTGGCAACGGTGGATGTGACCCCTACCCATTACGGTTGGGTTGAATTTACCTTCCCCACACCAGTAACCATCACCAGTGGAAATTTCTACCTTGGGATGATACAGGGTGGAAACTATCCTAATTGTGTACCCATTGCCATCGACGAAACCAACCCCAGCATGCGCAGCTATTCTCGTTTCGTAACGGGTAATGCTCCCTGGGTGTTGGCTGGTTACAATGATTTCATGATTCGTGCCACCGTATATGGCGCAGGGGGGCCGCTGGATCTTACTGCTAATACCAATGCTCCTCGTTTTATCGAAAAACAGCGTATTAGTGCCGCTTCTCGCTTCATGAATCAACCCAAGATTGTTTCTGGTTATGAAGGAGATGCATTGTATATTCCTGCCGGTGATGGCGATGCCCCTGAATCACTCCTTGGTTATCAAGTATGGCGCTTAAAACAGGGCGAAGAAAATATACCAGCTAACTGGGTTTCTGTTGGAACCCCCACTACTACTTCAATCGTTGACAACAGCTGGCCTTCTCTGACAAATGGAGCTTATCGTTGGGCCGTAAAAGCCAAATACTCCAACAATCGCTGGTCAGATGCTGTGTTTTCCAATGTTCTGGGTAAAGGTTGGACTTCCAATGTTACTTTCAATATCACGCTTTCTTCTCAAGGTGCTTTACCCGAAGGAGTTAGCATTCAGATGCAAAATACCGCTCCTTATGCCGACTCTTCATATTATGCCTTGACAGGTCCCAGTGGAACAGTGAACTTCCCGCACGTATGGAAAGGAAATTACAACATTACTGTCCAGAAGTTTGGATATGATATTTACGCTTCTAATGTAGATATTCTAAATGATAGTTATACTTTCAACATTATGTTGATGGAAACCCGTTGGGCTCCCACCAATTTGTATGTTGATGATCGGACCTTGCTGGCTACATGGAATGCTCCTGTGGTTGAAGTTGCTCTACTTGAAGAACGCTGGACCAGTGGAAGCTTCAACACCAACCAATGGGTAAGAGCTGGTGGCAACAACTGGGTTATGTCGACCACTATCGGTAATCCTGCTCCCTCAGCCATGTTCAACTGGAGCCCACAAGTAACGAATTATGAACAAACCCTTACCTCCAAATCACTTCAAGGTGTTGGAAGTCCGGTGTTGAAATTG
>CALJNV010000168.1 GCA_937981455.1 uncultured Bacteroidales bacterium
TCAACTACCAGACGTACCTTTTGACTTGTAAAATCCTCAACATAAACACGAATAACTCCACCTTTATAGGAAAACTTCAAAGCATTAGATAATAAATTCCTTAAAATAGTTTCCAGAACATTCACATCACATTGCAAAATAATATTCGCATCAACAGCTACTTTAAGATCGATTTCTTTTTGTCGTGCCTTGGGGATTATTTCAGCAAAAATAGTTTCGACAACCTGATATAGGTTTACAGGCTCCAAATGCAAGAATAAATGCCCACCTTCCGCTCGAGCCCACATCAGTAAATTCCCCAATAGATTGTTGGCTTTTTCTGCTGCTTCCGTAATTGATCGAATATTAACCGAAAGATTTGTATATTCTTTCTCTTCATGTTGCAGGAGAATGAGTTCGCTAAAACCTAAAATGACTGAGAAAAAATTTCGCAAATCGTGGCCTATAACAGAAAACAGACGATCCTTTTCTGCATTGAGTTCCCTCAATCTTTCATTCACACGATAAATTTCTTCTTCAGCCTTTTTTTCTCGTGTAATATCTCGAATAATATAAAACCTGCTTTCTGGGTACTTTTCGATGGAATAGCAGATAATTTTATAGCAAAATTGCAGATTTTCAAGACAAAAAATTTCTTGATTTCCTGGTTCAGTGGCCGAAATCCTTGCCTTTAACCCTTGATGCTTAAATGGAATCATTGCGAAAGAGGCACCTAAAAACCGCTTATATTTTGACTCAATAAAGCCCTCGGCCGCCCGATTTGCAAATACTACACGGTCTCGATGGTCTAAAACCAGAATAGCATCTTGTAATTCTTGCACGATTAATTCCTTGGCCCAAGGCACCAGATCAACAAAAGAACTCGATGCAAAAGCGATAAGAAAAAATAAACCCGTAAGGGTAAAACTAGCAGGGGTTAGGTTCAATCCGGGTATGAAGCTAATATCTAGCATATAAAACAGACTGGCTAACCAGGGAGCCAGTAGGGCCAGGAGATTGAGTATACCCTGCCTTCGGAAAACCGTGTGCTGAGTAATTACAAACTCTAGTAACAGCCAGCTAGCCATCAGAAGACATAGATAAGCATAACCCACCCAAGCCACAAAAAAACCCACGCCGTGCTGGTATTTAAGAAGATTTGTTGCAGGCTGAATGGATGAATAACCCGACCAAATCAAATGATGATATTCATTGGTGAATACCAAAACGACAAGCGCAAGGGGAACAATAAAAGCAGCACGAAAAAATTTAGATCGGCGCCAGTGCGGCCGCCCGGTATAGAAAAAAACAAAACCTAAATAAAACAAAGGCACCCAAGAGGCAAAAAGGTATTCAATCTTCGAGAAAAATATTTTGAGACGTTCAGTGGTAGCAGCTGCTTCCAAAATATTCACCGCCGACCAGGCGGAAACTAAAAGCATGATTCGAAACAAAATAAGGGCGCCGGGTATTCTCCGCCTTCGATAGGCCAATAAGGTGACCCATCCCGATAAGAAGGTTGCCAATACAAAAAAAAGCAATGGAGAGGTGAAGCGGAACATATCCAAAAGATTTTTGTTTAAAAATAATTAATTTTCAACCAAATATTTTATTGAAAGGATTCAATGAAAAGAATCTCCTTATCCGTCCTATTTTTAGTAGTTTATTTAAATGCAATGAAGGGACAGCAATCAGATCTCCCAGAAAAAGCAGAGGTTTTTAAGAACGACATAAAAAATTCTTTCTATGCAGCCTTTAAAGAAGAAAAAGAACTATTGACCTCCCCCTTTCAATGGAAAGATTTTGAATGGGCAACCTTTGCTGTATTCATTTCGGCAGGGGGTATGGTGGCTGGATATGATAAGGAGTTGTTTGAGTGGGTTCAAAAAAATAAAAGTGCAAGGGGAGATAAAGTAGCAAGGTATTTTGCCGAGCCCCTGGGTTCAGGAATATTAAGTATTCCAATCATGGTGGGAATGTATGGAATTGGTCGAATGAGCAACCAGGAAACTATGGCCGATGCAGCAATGAAAGCGGCAAGGGCTTTTGTTCTGACGGCCCTCAACGTTCAATTGATAAAGGTAGCTTTCGGACGAGAAAGGCCTGTTAGCGCAAGCCGTCCCTATGAGTTTCATGGTTTTTCCGTGCACCATGATGCGTTTCCCTCGGGGCACACAGCCGTGGCCTTTGCTATGGCAGCTGCGATAGCTGGTTCTTATCCCAAAAAGCAATGGCTGACGCCCTGTTTATATGCAGCTGCTGCACTCACAGGTTGGAGCCGAATCAACGATGGTAAACATTGGCCTTCCGATGTATTTGCAGGTGGCGTTATAGGATATTATACAGGCCGGTGGGTTGCTGGCACCAGAGATAAAAAATTCATAAAAAGCTCCGGGGTAAGCTACTTTCCATGGCTATCTAGTCAATTTGCAGGTTTAACTATAAGTTATAATTTCCGTTAATTATCCAAAACTCTTTCGGGCCATCGCATCAATAGCCATAAGGAGATTGTGCATAAGATCGCTATGGGTAGAATAATCGGCAGAGAGTAAATTGGTAACGCGTCCATCTTCTAAAAAATCCCAGGCACGGCTCCAGCGTTCTCGCCGGTGCTTGTCGTAAACCCCAATAGCTACTCCTCCATATCGTTTCACCAGCGAAAAACAAGGAATATCTGTCAATCCATCGCCGATAAAAACCATATGGTCCATAGGAATACGAAAACCCTGTGTGCGACGGTTTACAGCATAGTGGTCGGCGCGTGATTCAGGGCCAATGAGCCCCTTGGAAATTTGAAATAAATAGCGAGTTTTATCGGTAAACGAGACAATATTGCGAGGGAAAACAATGCGTCCATCTTCGGCGTAATGAAACTCGCTGGCCCATATATCTGTGAAATAACGGGCTATGCGTGTATTTCTCACAATCTCGCCAATACCCGAGCTAATAATGTAAAACTCTAGAGTGAGCCCTGGATGATGCGCTGCCACATAATTAAGCAAAAAAGGAAACATACGGGTGACCCCTTTGTGAAAACGCAGTTTGGCACCAAAGGCCTTCAACCGCTTTCGGGTAATGCGTGTTGATTCATTGCTGTTTGATAATTGAATGAGGGAATATAAGTAAGCTGGTATAGGATCCCAACCGTCCTGGTCGAGTGGGCCTACGGTTTCTTTCCAGAATTTACGTGCATCTACTCCTAACCCATCAAGAAATGCAGATGTGCTGTCGGGGGCCAGGGTATCGTCGAAATCAAAAACGAAAGCAACTACTGGCATCACAGAGGTATTTGATGCAAAGTTAGCGTTTTGTGCTTACTCAGGTCTCAGACATTTCCGCAAATGCCGCAAAAATCCCTACATTTGCCCCCATAGCCATGTCTTGAAGATTTAACTTTCAAAACTTGTTATAAGATGCAAAAAAGCAAACCAAGACTTTCTTTCTGGCAAATCTGGAATATGAGCTTTGGGTTTTTGGGCATACAATTCGGTTTTGCGTTGCAAAATGCCAATGCCAGCCGTATATTACAAACTTTTGGAGCCGATGTGGAGCATTTATCCTGGTTTTGGATTGCTGCCCCGCTTACTGGAATGGTTGTACAACCCATTATCGGACATTTTAGCGACCGCACCTGGTGCCGAATGGGTCGACGCAGGCCTTACTTTTTAACAGGAGCCATTCTGGCCTCGCTGGCCCTCATTTTTATGCCTAATGCCGCCTTGCTCACCACCATTGTTCCTCCTATGTTTATTGGTGCAGGCTTATTAATGATAATGGATGCAAGCATCAATGTGGCCATGGAACCTTTCAGGGCTTTAGTAGCCGATATGTTGCCAGGCGACCAGCGCACGTTGGGTTTTTCTATTCAAACCTCCCTCATTGGCATTGGCGCAGTGGTAGGTTCATGGCTTCCATACATCCTGGCAGAATGGATAGGTATTAGCAAAGTAGGGCCTCAGGGACAAGTACCTGATAATGTTATATTTTCATTTTATATAGGAGCAGCCGTGTTTCTGACTACCATCATCTGGACAGTAAGCACTACACGCGAATACAGTCCCGAACAGCTCGAAGCTTTTAGTGGTGAAAAAAGAGAAGAGGAGGCCGGTTTTAAGCAAATCTTTCGCGACTTTGCTCACATACCTCGAACCATGCAACAACTTGGGGTTGTGCAATTTTTTTCATGGTTTGCCCTCTTTGGCATGTGGGTCTTTACTACCCCTGCCGTTGCAGTCCATATTTATGGAGCCCCTATAGGTGATACGTCCAGTGTAAATTACCAAAATGCCGGCAACTGGGTCGGAATCTGCTTTGGTGTATACAATGGGGTGTCTGCTCTTTACGCTTTTGCACTCCCAGCTATTGCAAAATTAATAGGCCGTAAACGTACCCATGCCCTCTCGCTCGCCATAGGCGGATTGAGTCTCATTTCCATTTATTTTGTCAAAACTCCTATGATGCTTCTACTACCTATGATAGGTATTGGCATTGCATGGGGTAGCATTCTGGCCATGCCGTACGCAATTCTTGCCGGCAGTTTACCCACTCACAAAATGGGCATATACATGGGAATCTTCAACTTCTTCATAACCATTCCTCAAATTATCAATGGTATCTTCGGTGGCCCCATAGTAAAACGTTGGTTTGATAGCCAGGCGATTTATGCCCTGGTTATGGCAGGTATATTTATGCTTGTGGCCGCTATTTCTGTTAACTTTGTAAATGACCGCGATGATGAGGTAATAAAAAACACGTGATAAACTTTAAAAATATTTCAGGTATGACCCAAGAAAGAAAAAGTGGCATTTTGCTACATATTACTTCATTGCCAGGGCCTTACGGCATAGGTACCATGGGAGCCGAGGCACAACGTTTTGTAGATTTTTTGGCAGAGGCCAAGCAAAAAATTTGGCAAATTTTACCCCTAGGCCCTACAGGGTATGGAGATTCGCCCTACCAGAGTTTTTCCACTTTTGCCGGAAATCCTTTGCTCATCGATTTTGATGAATTGGTAAATAAAGGCTGGCTGCCCATTGCAGAACTTGATGGAGCTCCAGGCAGCGATAAATTTGTTGACTACGGCCCGGTGATTGATTTTAAGTTCAAAAAACTCTGGGTGGCGTATCAAGGTTTTCTGGAAGCAGCCTCCAGAGAAGACAAATTATATTTTGCTGAATTTTGCAGCACCCATCAATGGCTGCACGATTATGCTCTTTTCATGGAATTAAAAAATCACCACCAGGGAAAACCCTGGTATCAATGGGATAAACCTTTCAAATTTCGACATCCTGATACACTGAAACAATTTGCTCATGAAAATGAACCTTCGTTAAATTTCTGGAAATTTCTGCAGTTTGTTTTTTTTAGGCAGTGGTCAAAAATTAAGAGCTACGCCAACCAAAAAAGCATACAAATCGTAGGTGACATTCCCATTTTCATAGCCCACGATAGTGCAGATGCATGGAGCCATCCCGAGGTATTTCTTTTCGATGAAGAAAGAAATCCCACTCATGTAGCTGGCGTGCCCCCCGACTATTTCAGCGAAACAGGACAATTGTGGGGAAATCCACTCTACAATTGGGAATTTTTGAAACAAAATCAATTTCATTGGTGGGTAGAACGTGTAAAAGGAAACCTCAACCTCTACGATCTCATTCGCATTGACCATTTCAGGGGTTTTGCCGCCTATTGGGCTGTGCCCTATGGCGAAACTACAGCCATCCATGGACAGTGGGTGCCTGCACCAGGCCACGCCCTGTTCGAAACCATCAAACAAAAACTGGGCAATCTGCCCATTATCGCCGAAGACCTGGGTGTCATTACCCCAGATGTAGAAGAATTACGCGACCATTTCGGTTTTCCTGGAATGAAAGTGCTGCAGTTTGCCTTCAACCCGATGAAAGGCAATGAATATCTGCCACACAACTATCTCCATGCCAATTGCATCTGCTACACAGGCACCCACGACAACAATACCACCCTGGGCTGGTTCAATGACTTGGATGAAGAGACTCGCTCAAATATTATGAGTTATTTGCCAGGTGGTGGCGAAAATACTGTATGGAAAATGATTCGCCTGGCATGGGCCTCGGTGGCCGCTATAGCTATAGCCCCCATGCAGGACATCCTAGAGCTAGGAAGCAAAGCCCGCATGAACACCCCTGGCAAAGCCTCCGGCAACTGGCAGTGGAGATTCCGATCCAATGAATATGACCGGGAAATTACACAGCGACTTAAAGCTCTAACCACATTGTACGATAGAGACTAACGTCTGAACAATTGCTCTCTCATTGATTAATCCTTGGGCTTAACTATCAAGTCGCAAGGTTTTTTATTTTTTACAAATTTTACACCAAAAGAAAAAAATAATTTTATTAACAATGAGTTAAAAGAAAATCTTTATGATTTTTTAAAAAAATATTCCAAAAATAAAAATCAATCAATAAAAAAACTATCTTTGGAAAACAATCGCATTCCCTGCTTATGTCAATAGACAAGGAATTTCAGGACTTCGGCCACCTTAAGGTTTTTCACAGCATGGCGTTGGGTTATGCTTTGCACCGCATGATATATAATGAAAACGGAGAGGCTGTAGACTATGAATTCCTTGACATCAACGATGCCTTTACCCAAATGACAGGTTTGACCCGGGAATATGCCCTCGGGAAAACGGTTAAACAAATCCTTCCCAGCATAGAAGAATATTGGATAAAAAAATTTGGTAGAGTTGCAACAACCGGTGAACCAGATAATTTTGAAAACTATTCCATAGCTCTGGGAAAAAAATTTAAAGTATCGGCTTTTTGCCCTCAAAAGGGGTATTTTGGGGTATTATTCGATGATACCACGCCTATCGAGCAACTTCATCACAAAATTTTGGAGGCCGAAGACAAGTATCAACGTTTATTTAGCCTCTCCAACGATGGCATACTGGTTATCAACCGCGAAGGTTTCATTCATGAGGTAAACGAACGCTTCTGTTCTTTCCTCGAGACCTCTAGGCCGCTTTTAACAGGCAAATCTCTATATGAATTCATATCCCACGATACAAAAGAGAATTTGCAACAGCAGCTGAGTCAGCTTTTTGAGAAGGGAATTTTGCATTCCGAATTAGAAATTTTATCCACTCAAGGCAAAAAGCTCGTATTTGAAGTGCTGGCCAGCGTATATGACACCCGAGCCAACTTAGCCCTGTGCAACCTGCGCGATATAAGTTTTAGAAAAAAAACTGAAAAAGCCCTAACCGCCTACCACAAGCGAATGCAGGCTATATACAACCAGGATGCACTGGGCATTTTAGAGTTGAAAGAAGACTTTACCATAATCAGCTGCAACCCTCAATTTAAAAAACTTATTGGCTCAGAGGATAATGACCCTATCGGAAAATCATTGTCCGATTTTGTTATCCCCGAAGAGAAGGCTTTTTTGCACCCTATACTTTCGTTGCTTCAACATTCGAATCAAAGCTACAGCACGTATTTACACCTGCGCACGGCTACTGATAAATCTCGTGCCATAAAACTTGAAATTGGCATCGTGGATGATGTTGAAAACCAAACCAGGTTTTATATTGGTTTTGTGATTGACATTTCAAATTTAAGAGATGTTGAACAACGCCTAATCGCCCAGAAAAATTTTCATGAAAGCATTCTTGATAATCTCAGTGAACTGTTGGTCAGGTGGAAGCCCGATGGAACCATCTTGTTTGCAAACAAAGCCTATCATGACTTTTATCGATTAACAAATACTGACAATACTGTTGCAAATATCTTTGATTATGTGCCTTTGGAAGAAAAAATTCGAATACAAGAACATATACAACAGCTCTCAACCGAAAAATCAGTAATTCTGGATAAGCACCTTAGTAAAGGCAAAAATGAACCCCGATGGCATTTATGGAGCGATAGAGGAATATTTGATGCTGAGGGCAACCTGGTTGAAATCATTTCAATCGGTTTAGATATCGACGAACTGGAAAAATCCCTTACCCAAGCTCAAATACAACAGACCTTCTTTGAAGAGTTGTTTAATAGTAGCCCCTTTGCACTGGTATTTTTAGATGATAATCAACGTGTTATACGCATCAATAAAGCTTTTACTCAGTTATTTGGCTATACACCAGAAGAATGTATCGGAAGACCTATAAGTGATTTAATAATTCCTGAAGATAAGGAAGAAGAAAGACAGCAAATTCTCAAAGACGTTTTTGTAGGTCGGCAAATATTTGTTGAAACTTTACGAAAAAAAAAGGATGGAAGCAGGATTTTTGTCAGGCTTACAGGGAGCATGGTTAAGTTACATGAAAAATTACTAGGAATTTTTGGTATTTATGAGGATATAACCCTACAAAAGAAATACAAAGAGCATCTCGAAAACCATACCCGCCTTATTGAATTAATCCTTAGCATAACCCAATCGCCCAGCATGGACTACAAAAATATGTTAAAAAAAACCGTTTATGAAGCCATGCAACTTTTGGGCGGCGATTTTGGCTTATTTTTCGAGTATAATCCTCTGAACATGGAAGTTACTATTCATGCGTATTCTGAAGAGTGGGAAGAAAGATGCTCCACAATTGAAAATCTGGTTTCATTGCTCAATGAGCCGGGAAATCAAATCATCAGTACCCTCAGTGCAAATCAACCAATAATTTTCAATAACAATTCAGAAGATTCATTGCTAAAAGCCATTTGCCCCGGAAAAGATGTTAAAAGCATGTTGATAATACCCATCAGCTCAGAGGGGCATTGCAGTGGGGCCCTTATTTTGGGTAGTTTACAGGAACACAAATACGAGAATCATCATTTAAGTGAAGGTTCCTTGCTGGTAGATTCTGTATGGAGAGCCGTTGAGCAACAACGTTTGGTGCGTGAGCTCAGAAAAGCACTAACTAAGGCAGAAGAAAGCGAAAGACTCAAATCGAGTTTTTTAGCGGCTATGTCGCACGAACTTCGAACCCCACTTAATGCAATCATTGGGTTTTCAAGCCTGATTGATGAATCCATGACCCTCGAAGAAATTATTGATTGCGTGCGAACCATACAGGCCAGTGGCAACCATTTGCTTAACCTTATCAACGATATGTTTCATCTTTCAGCCTTTGAAGCCGGCCAGCTCTCACCCAATAAAGAATTGATAAACCTCGAAAGATTATTTTCTGATATTAAAGATTTTATTCATTCGTATCAACAAATTGAAAACAAACAACATATAGATGTCCGTTTTCACCCAGATCCGATGGCTGTGAATGTTAAATTAATAGCAGACCAACAGAAATTGACTGAAGTTCTTATCAGCCTTGTCAAAAACAGTTTAAAATTTACAGAAGAAGGCTACATCGAATATGGATATCTAGCAGATAAAGAGAAAGTTACATTCTTCGTAAGGGACACTGGTATTGGAATTCCTAAAGAAAAACATGAAATTATTTTTGAAAAATTTCGTCAGGGCGACGAAAGTAGTACACGTAAATACGGAGGCGCAGGTATTGGCCTTACTCTTGTCAAAGCTCTTACAGAAATCATGGGAGGGCGGGTTTATTTTGAATCAGAAGTGGGCGAAGGTTCAATTTTCTTCGTAGAACTTCCTTGCCAAATGGAAATTATTGAAGAAAGATCTACAGAGATAGAATATACCATATTAAGCGGTGCTGAGATCATGATTGTAGAAGACGAAGAAACCAATTACCGCCTCATTGAGAGCATGTTAAAAAAATACAAACCGGTTTTAGTTCACTTTTATGATGGCGAAAATGCCGTTGAATACATTGAAAAGGGAGGACAACCTCAGGTTATACTTATGGATATTCGTTTACCAGGTATCGATGGGCTTGAAACAACAAGAAGAATCAAGGCCTTGAAGCCAAATATTCCCATCATAGCCCAAACAGCTTATGCTATGACTGGCGATTACGAGCGTTGTAAATCTGCAGGCTGCGACGATTACCTCACCAAACCGTTTAGGCGACAACAATTGATTAACATCCTTATTAACTGGCTAAAGTAAAGCGTCATAATCAACCCAAAACCCACCACAAAAGGAATCACCGGTTAGCCCCATCCATAATTTCTCGAATCATACCAATTGAGGATAGTCAAACTTATCCTTGTCTCAGGGCATTAATTTTATCTTCTAGCACACGGATTCGTGCCTCGGCATCCAGCTTTTTTTTCTGTTCGTTTTCTATTACTCGGGCAGGAGCGCTCTGCATAAAACGTTCATTGTTCAATTTGGCCAACACCGAGGCCAAAAAACCGCGGGCATAATTCAAATCAGCCTCTAAACGAGCCAGCTCTTCTTCTGCATCTATGGCTACCTGATAGGGAATATAAAACTCAGTGGATTTAACAAGAAAGCCCTGGCCGGTGGGGAAACTATCTTCAGTAAACGTAAGCTTGCTGAGGTAGGCCATGCGCACAACGACAGGTTCAAAAAGATAAACCCACTCGGAAGGGCCCTGATTACGAACCTTTAACTCAAGAAGCTCTTTAAGGCCGATGTTCTTTTCCTTGCGAAAGTTGCGCACCTGCATGACTACTTCACGGGCAAAATCGAAATTGCGCAAAATTTCTTCGCTGTAATTGCCAGCTTTGGGCCAAGGCGATTGCATAATACTCTCCTTTGCTGACCGGGTTAAAAGCAATTGCCAGATCTCTTCGGTAATGAAAGGCATAAAAGGGTGTAGCATACGCATCAGTTGGTCGAAAAAACCCAGCGCTTGCCGGTGTGTAAGCCCATCTATGGCCTGTTGATAACCCGGCTTGATTATCTCGAGGTACCATGAACAGAAGTCTTCCCAAATCAGACGGTAAAGCTCCATAAGCGCATCAGATATCCTATACTTATCGAAATGGTCGTTGACAAGAGCCAACGACTGGTTCAAACGATTTTCGAACCACACAAATGCTGCAGCGGCTGCTTGGGGTTGATTTAAATTCTCATTTACCCTAAAACCTTTTACCAAACGCAGAGCGTTCCATATTTTATTGGCGAAGTTTCGGCCCTGCTCGCACAATGATTCGTCGAAGGGCAGATCATTACCTGCGGGTGAAGTAAACAACATCCCCGTACGCACCCCATCGGCGCTGTATTTTTTTATCAATTCTATGGGGTCTGGCGAGTTGCCCAGTTGTTTCGACATTTTACGCCCCAGCTTATCGCGCACAATACCCGTGAAATACACGTTTTTAAAGGGTATTTCTTTTCGGTATTCCAGGCCTGCCATTATCATGCGGGCTACCCAAAAGAATAATATTTCCGGGGCGGTAACCAGGTCGTCGGTAGGATAATAGTATTTAATCTCTGAATTATCAGGATGGCGAATACCATCGAAAACCGATAATGGCCACAACCACGAAGAAAACCA
>CALJNV010000169.1 GCA_937981455.1 uncultured Bacteroidales bacterium
GGGAGGTGAAATAATAAAAATAATTACTGGAGGAGCCAGCGTGCAACCTTATTTGGTAAAAATTTTCTGGGCAGCAGGCATACCTGTGTATGAGGGCTATGGTCTCACAGAAGCTTCTCCACTGGTGGCATACAACACAGAAAATTATGTGAAAGCAGGGACAGTGGGTAAAGCCATACCGGATATCCTGGTCAAAACAGACACAGATGGAGAACTCCTGGTGAAAGGTCCTAATGTCATGAAAGGATACTATAATCAAATAGAAATTACACGTCAGGTTATAGATGAAGAAGGGTGGCTTCGTACAGGCGACCTTGCAGAAATAGACCCAGAAGGTTACATAAAAATAACAGGCAGAAAAAAAGAAATATTCAAATTGGCGTCGGGTATTTATGTTTATCCCGAAAAACTAGAGAGTCGGCTCAAACAATCACTGTACATTAGCCATGCCCTGGTTGTGGGAGAAAACCAGAGTTTTTTATCGGCAATCATTCAACCCAATTTTGAAAATCTCAAAGAATACTTTGCCAAGCAAGGCTTGCGTTTTCATTCGAATCATGAAATCATTGAGCACCCGCAGACCCAAACCCTCTTGGTTGCCGAAATTAAAATCATCAATGGCAATGGAATAAAAGAGAATGAAACCATTCAAAAATACGCTTTGGTGGCGGATGAATGGAGTGTAGAAACCGGTGAACTCACCCCAAGCCTCAAACTTAAAAGGCGGGTTGTAGAAGAAAAATATGCCGATTTGATCCTTCGCTTTTATTCAAATTAGCAATCAACGCCTTCCTGCAATGGTTGAAAAATATTTCTGGGGCTACAGCTCAAAATTTTTTGAATACTTTCCACAACAAAGAATGTTTTTATTGTTAGGCGGGTTATGACTTGCAGCAACCCCCCCCTGGTAAATGATCAAAAAGACAGTTAGTAAAATTTTCAAGAATCCAGGAACCAATTTTTCACCCTACGGCCATCTTGAATGTGCATATTGCGATAATTCCAATTGCTCATATAAGACCAATAAGCGGTAGAAAAACTTTTAAGATTCCACCAGGAGCGAAAAAATTTACGACGGAGAAATGGAGGTTCATAAATACGATGGAGAGCCTCGTTCATCGCTTCCAAGAAATCTTCTCTTGTCATTTGAGCCGGTTTAAATACCATATCTCCATAATCGAAACGCTGCCAGTCGTCGGGGAAACGGTCGTAAATGAAACGGCCTTCTTGTTTCAGTTTATCGAAAAGACGGGTACCCGGCAATGGGGTCACAAACGTCGTTTGGATACTATCTGCTGACGATTGACGAATATACTCCACACGCTTACCCATACGCTCACGAGTATCCGAATCCCAACCAAACATAAATCCCGCAATGACTGAAATTCCGTTCCTGTGAACTTTTTTAAAGACCTTTTCATAGGCATCCACTCCAATTCGAAGGTTGATTTTCTTGTTAGACTCTTGAAGGCCTTCAGGCTGCTCGGTTTCCACTCCAACAAAAATCATCTTACAACCGCTTTGGGCTGCCCATTTTAGCACCTCAGGATTTTCTGCAAGATTGAGAGAAGCCTGCGAGATCCAGTTTTTACGTATACCCTTTTCGACCATTTTTCGGAACAGTTCGATAGCCCTTTCTTGATGAGCTTTTGAGATTCCAACAATGTTATCGTCCAGAAAAAAAATATTGCGCTGGGGAATAGTTTTGAGCTCCTCTAATACTTCATCAATAGGTCTCATGCGATAATGCCTACCATTGAACGCTGATACAGAGCAAAAACTGCAATCGAAAGGGCAGCCCCGACTGGTTTGAATGGAGCCAAAAACATAACCCGGATGAAAAAGATCACGGCGGGGCAATGGGTGCCCCTGCAGGGGCATCCATTCTCCTCTGTAAACCCTCTGCAAGCTGCGACGCTCAAAATCATTGATCAGTTTTGGCCAAACGCTCTCAGCTTCGCCTATCACTACTGTATCGACAAATTTCAGGGCTTCTTCTGGCATCATGCTTACATGAATACCACCCATCACCACTGGGGTTCCTTTTTCCCGGTAGAATTGTGCAATTTCATAGGCCCGTGTGGCTGTGCTACTGAATGCTGTAATACCCACCAGGTCCGCAGGATAAAAACGAAAAGTCCTGAAATTCTCATCGATTATTTTCACTTTCCAGTGCGAGGGCGTAAGTGCAGCAATGATGCCCAGGCTCAAAGGCTGGTATTTGGTATCCCGGTTAGCCAGAAAACCTTTACGAAGCTGATTGGCGGGGTACACCAGCACAAGTGTAGGACGGGTATCGTTCATGAAAGATCAGTATTAATTGCAATGGAAGGTTTTTCGAGAGCCACGGCCCTATAGTTAAGGTTAGAATTCCAGGCCCAAATGGCAGTGCGTAAACTTCGGGTATTCCACCAAGTGCGCAAAAACTTCATTCGTATTTGATTCATCGAGCAGATGGAGGCGTAAGCCCGGTTCATTTCTTCAGATAAGGTTTGCGCATCCATCTTTGCTGGGCAGAAAACCACATCAGTAAAGTGAAAATGCTGATAATCCAGTGGTAGTTTAGTGGGCAATAACCGATTTTCTAGCCTCATTCGTTCATACAGTCGAGTTCCCGGTAAAGGTGTCATGGCACTGGCCTGCACCACATCAACCGACGAACGTAAAATATATTGTGTGCGCTTACGCAAAGATTCAGGGGTATCGCTATCCATGCCGTAAATAAAAGCCCCTAGCACCGCTATGCCTGCCTTGTGTATAGCCCGAAATGCACGAGAGTAATTATCCACGCCCATTTTAATATTCAAGCGTTTATTGGCATCGCGCAATGAATCTTCCGTTTCGGCTTCCACCCCAATTAACAACATTTTACAACCACTGCGTGCCGCCAATTTGAGCAATTCAGCGTCGCGAGCGATATTGAGGCTGGCCTGGGCAAACCATTCCTTGCGCAAATTGCGACGAATCATTCCTTCAAAAAGTTCATACGCATGGGCTCTGGCTTTTTCATTATAGCCTACAATGTTATCATCCACAAAATAAAGCAATTGATGGGGTACCGAGGCTATTTCATCCCAAATAGCCTCTACAGGACGAAGACGATAACCATGTCCATTAAAGGCCGGAACACTACAAAAATCGCAATCCATAGGACAGCCCCGTGAAGTTTGTATACTTGCAAACAAATAAGAAGGATGAAAAATCTCATGCCTGGGCTGAGGCATGGAAGAAAGATCGGCTGGGGAAGCGTAATATATTTTTTGTAATTTGCCTGCCTCGAAATCTTCCACAACCTGCTTCCAGATGCTTTCAGCTTCTCCTACTACCACTGCATCAACATATTGCAAAGCCTCATAGGGTTTTATAGAGGCATGGATGCCTCCCATAACCACCGGAATGCCCCGATTCCGATAAATTGAGGCAATTTCGTAAGCTCTGGCTGCTGTTGAAGTAAAGGCAGTAATGGCAACCAGGTCGCCGGGGCGAAATCGAAAAGGTTTGATATTCTCATCGATCAATACAACTTTCCAGGTTTGAGGTGTTAAGGCAGCCACAAGGCCCAATCCTAAAGGCACCTGCCGCGACTCGCGCCGAAGGGTAAAACCTTTTCGATAGGGATTCGAAGGATTAACAAGAATGAGCGTGGGTTTCAATTTTTACAATTCAAGCTTATTGGAGCTCAAAAATACCTAATTTCCTTTAAAAGAGAAGGCCCAAGAACTATGCACGTAAAAAGATAAAAAGTTATCTTTGCCCACTCCTTAAAAACAAGCCCCATGTCGATAACTATTGAAGATTTCATCAAAAAAATTGAAGACGAATTTGATGAACTGGAACCCGGAAAACTCAAACCCGATAGTGTTTTCCGAGAAATGTTTGATTGGAACTCGATCAATGCCCTGGTTCTCATTGCCATGGTAAAAACAGAATATGATGTCACCCTCAATGCCGACGACCTTACCCAATCAAAAACCGTTAAGGACGTGTTCGACATCATTCAATCGAGATTCCAGGGCTAACAAAAACAGAAGACAGCCATGGCTATTTTTACTACTGCTGGTATAAAAGTTTCTGGATTAGCAGCTTGCGTGCCCAGCAAGGAAGTTTCTAATTACGATTACAAATGGGTTTCGGCCAAAGAACGTGAGCAGTTGGTAAAAACCATTGGTGTTGAAAAACGCAGGCATGTAGAAAAAGGCACCACGACCTCCGACATGTGTCAGGCTGCAGCCGAAGCCATTCTGCATGGACTTTCAGTAGACCGCTCGCAAATCAACTTACTTATCTTTATTTCCCAAACGCGTGATTATTTCATTCCACAAACCTCCGGCATTGTGCAAGACAAACTGGGCCTGCCCAAAAGCTGTATTTCGTTTGATGTAAGCTTAGGTTGTTCGGGGTATGTCTATGGGCTGTCTTTGGCCGCTGGTTTAATGAATGCTTTTGGGATTTCTAAAGCCCTTTTACTGGTAGGCGATATTTCTTCTCTCAACTCCGCCTATCGCGATAAAAGCACTTATCCGCTTTTCGGAGACGCAGGTACGGCCACTCTCTTGGAGCGAGAGCCAGAGGCCCCTCCTATGCACTTCAATTTGGAGGGGGATGGTTCGGGTTATCAAGCCATCATCATCCCTGATGGAGGCATGCGGAATATTCTCACCAAAAAATCATTCAACTACAAAAAAATAGCCCCTGGCATCTATCGTACTCCCTTGCATGTGGCGCTTAATGGTATTGAAGTCTTCAATTTCAGCTTGCGCGAAGTGGTTCCCAATATCCGCCAACTACTTAAATACACCGGCGAAGAACTGAACAACTTCGATTATGTGGTGTTTCATCAGGCCAACAAGCTTATCAACGAAACCTTGCGCAAGATGTTGAAATTACCCCCAGAAAAGGTTCCACTTTCCATCGGGAAATTTGGTAATACAAGCTCTGCCAGCATCCCTCTGACCCTCGTGAGTGAACTCCATAACCCATTAAAAAACCGACCGCTGAAACTTTTGCTTTCAGCCTTTGGAATTGGACTTTCCTGGGGTGCTACTAGTTTAATTTTGCAGCAACCCTACTGCCCTGACATCATAGAAATTTAAACTATGGATAATGTGTTTAGTTTAAAAGGGAAAACCCTATTGATAACAGGAGCATCATCGGGTTTAGGAAAACAAACGGCGATATCGGCCAGCCACCTGGGCGCCCAATTGATAATTACGGGACGAAACGTCGAAAAATTGGCCGATACCTATTCCCAACTCGAAGGCGAAAACCATATCAGCATCTCCGCCGACCTCACAAAACCTGAAGACCTCGACAGACTCACGGAAAACATTCCTCCCCTCAATGGAGTAGTATACAGTACGGGCATCAGTGTTCTTAAACCAACCCGCTTTATCGAACAGGCTGACATTGACCAAAACTTCAGTATTGGTTTTAATGCGCCCGTTCTACTCACCAGTCGATTGTTGGCACAAAAAAAACTAATTAGTGGCAATTGTTCGCTGGTTTTTATCTCTTCTATTTCCATCAAATACCCATTTGTAGGCGGGGCCATGTATATCAGTGTAAAAGCAGCACTCGAAAATTATGCCCGCGTATTGGGTTTGGAGCTCGCCCCCAAACGCATACGGGTCAATTGCGTTGCGCCAGCCTTTGTTAAAGGCCCTATGCTCGACCAAACCCGCGAGGCTACCAATGAAGATGTCATCAAACAAATAGAAGCCCGGCAGCCTCTGGGGCTCGGAAAACCTGAAGACGTGGCCAATGCCATCTTATTTTACCTTAGCGATGCCTCAAAATGGATCTCTGGAACCAGTTTAATACTGGGTGGAGGATAAAATATGGAACCTCCCCTAACCCATCAACCGGAATTTTCTGTTGTCGTTCCTGTTTTCAACAGCAAAGACTCCCTCGAAGAGCTTACGGAGGGTATAATTTCTGTATTTCATAAGCTTGAAAGGAGCTTTGAATTGGTTTTAGTAGATGACCGCTCAACTGACGGCAGTTGGGAGACGCTGATTGTTTTAAAGCAAAAATACCCTCGTTGGTTAACTCTTGTTCGGTTGGCTAAAAATTTCGGACAGCATAATGCCACGCTTTGTGGTATGCACCTGGCCCGGGGCGAAAAGATCATCACCATCGACGATGATCTACAAACCCCCCCAGCGGAAATCAAAAAACTCATCGCCTACCACGATTCCCATGGCAATGAAGTGATTTACGGTATTAGTCCGATAAAAAAACACCATTTCTTGCGTACCTGGGCCAGCCAGCTGCTTAAATACCTCTCTGAAAAATTTCGCAATACCCCGGGTGAAGGCTCATCCTTCCGTTTAATTACCAAATCACTGGCCGATAAACTTAAACAAAACCCATCTTTTTTTGTATTTATCGACGAAATATTGCTCTGGTATACCGATGACATTGCATTCGTAGAAGTAACTCATCTGCCCCGAAAATACAACCATTCGGGTTATTCCTTTCGCAAATTGTGGAGCCTGGTTGCCAACCTCGTCATATTTTATACCGATTTTCCCCTTAAACTTATGGTTTACGGAGGCTTTGTTGCTTCCTTTTTTAGCTTTGTATTGGGTATCATATTTATAATCAAGAAATTATTCTTCAATGTACCGCTGGGTTATACAAGCCTTATCGTAGCCATACTTTTTTCTACCAGCATTATTCTTCTCAGCCTGGGGATTATAGGCGAATACTTGAGCCGTATCTATAAGGTACAAAACCACAAACCCTCTTTTTCCATTGAAAAAATTGTTTAATCATTTAAAACATCCATGAAGCTCGTTCGTTACGGCATTGAATTAGAGCGGCTTAAAGAAAAAGACATTGAACTGGTTAGGCAACACCGCAACAGCGATGCCATTCGCCAAACCATGGAATTCAGGGAATACATAACCCCAGAGATGCAAAAGGCTTGGTTTATGAAAATTAACAATTTACAGAATATCTATCTTCTTATACATTACCAGGGGGAAAAGATTGGACTTATCAATGCCAAAAACATCGATTGGGAAAAGCAAGAATTGGAATCAGGCATTTTTCTCTGGGAAACGCGTTATTACGAAACCTTTGTCCCAGCTATCGTATCAATTATGCTAACCGATATGTGTTTTGAACTGTTTAATTGGGATGCTTTATACGCACATATCCTCAAAACAAATACTCGTGCCATAACTTACAATACAGCGCTGGGCTATGAAAGGGTACCAGGTCAGGATAACGCAGAAAACCAGCTATATCGACTCACACCTGAGCATTTTTTGAAAAAAACTGCGCGAATTCGTGAGATGATTAAAAAAATGTTTCCCGGCAACTCAACTGCACGATTTATCTTAGAACCAGAGGATTTTCAAAATGGTATTGCCGAGCAATTGACCCCATTGATTAATCTGGCCATGCAAAAAAAACCCGAACTGAATCGAACGGAGCAAGCCGATGGGTCGGTTATTTATTTTTACGATTAACTTTATGAAACCATCGAGCCAGAGAAGGAAGGAATAAGGCAAAGCGTTTTTTCAAACCGACGGGCAGATACTCGCTGGCATTCATAACTTTATACAAAGCCCAACCATAGAGCTGCCAGGGAAGGCTGATGAGGAAAAGCCTGAGGCTCCATTGCTTGAATTTCCGTTCATAATCCATTCTTTCTGCCCAGCTACTCACCACAAAATCAGCCATCTTTATCTCATCTTCCCTCAAAAAATGCTTCCATTGCCCGATGGCATCACTATTAATTGGCTTTCCCAAATTTTTATGGAAAAGCTCAAACAATTCCTTACCATATTTTTCGGTTACTACCTCTGCATACTTAGTATTATCAAGCATTTGAGGATTCCAATTCAAACCCAGAAACTGTAAAATCTCCTGGAGAATTTTTTCCGGCTCAAGGGTCAGGTCTTCGTACCGGATGACAAGGGTTTGTTCGGGGTATTGTTGCCGAAAACGAACAGCCAGGCGGGCCACGTACTTCCACCGGTAGGCCTGCAGAGCCACAACGGGTGCCTCGAAAGTAAACTTACGTACCGAGAGAAAATTGTCGCGGTAATCGCGAATCAGGAATATAAATCGGGCTTCAGGAAAAATTTGACGCAAATGCCAGGCAAAAGTGGCAAAAATGGGATTTTTATCACCCATGGCCTTTGGCTTACCCGTACGAGGCAAAATGGAGGTATAATGCACATAAAACAAACCAAACACATCCCTGAACGATGAATTTTCAGGTAAAGCATGCAAGTCGTTCCATAGCTCTTCTTCATCGATATATAGAAAACTGTATTGCCAATTGGGTGAAGCGAGGCGCTCTTTAAAGGCCTCAAAAATCTCTTTTTTACTTCGGGTGTATAACACCTGCATCTTCCAAATTGCCCATAAAGATATGGGCAGAAAAGATTATTAGGAAAAGTGATAATTGTTAACTTAAAAAAAGCGAAGAGCGGCCACGGCTAATAAACGAGATTTACCTCCTCTAGTGGCGCAGGGAGGTTTCTTTAAAAAAAACAACAATATGTTAATAAGAAGCACAGGATATTCCGGCGGAACCTTAACCTCAAGATGCGCATCAAGCAAGGTCCTGAGCAAGGTGGTTCCGCTACGGGGCCGGCCTAGAATAAAAAATAAGGTGGCAGCCTCTGTTTCCATCATTCACTATGGAAACAGCAACCAGCAATAAGTTTAAAGATTAAGCAAACCTTATCAAATCTTTATTTTATTGTAAATTCTCACCAGCCAGGGCAAAGCTTTCGATAGCACAACCCGGAGGTTATACGGCAGATATTCTCCTGCCAGCATAAGCTGGTATAAAATCGAGCCATACACGCGCATAGGCAATGTAACTATACGCAAATGAATAGTAAATTTAACATTCGTTGGGCCGTAACCCGCCATTTCAGCACACATTCCCACTGTAGCGTCCATCAGTTGCACTTCACGCATGCTGAGTTTTTCTCTCCATAAACCTATAGTGGATGTATTTATGGGTTTCACCAGACTATCGTGATATTTGAGCAAGGTTTCTTTATCGATGAACGAGAAACCTTCTTCCGCCTTTTCGTGGAAAGAGAACATGATAGGGTTATAAGGAATCTGCAGAAAGGAACAGATTTTCTTCATCCATTCCTCGGGCTTGGCAACCAGGTCCTCGTAGCGAAACATAAAAATGCGATGGGGATACTCACGTTTCAGGCGAAACATCAAGCAGGTGATGTACTTCCAACGCCAGGCCTGAAGCACCGGATGAGAGGCCTCCCAATCGAATTTCCGCATCGAAACCAGATTATCACGGTAATCTCTGATTATGAAAAGAAATTTGGCATCGGGAAACCAGTGCATGAATTTTCGGGTATAGAGTGCATACACCGGATTTTTATCGCCCAGCAGAAGAATATTTTCTTTAGGAAAAACGCTTTGGCTGTGGAAATAAAAAAGGCGGATCACTTTCGAGAGGGGAACCCGGCCTCGGATTTTCTCTAGATCGTTTTTCAGTGCCTGTTCGTCAATGCGCAGGTAGTCGTAATTCCAAAAATCGAAAGTTTGGGGCTTTTTAAAGGTTTGGAGCAACTTTTCTTGGGTAGGCTTATTCCAATAGGGATTCGTCCCTAAGCGATGAAATAAATCGGGGATAATAGGGTATTCAGGTGGAACGATTACTTGGGGATGGGCATCGAGGAGGGTTCTAAGGAGGGTAGTACCAGAACGCGGTCGACCGATGATGAAAAAGAAAGGCAGTTGTAAAGGGTCTATCATTTCACCGATTTTTGCAAAGGTAGAAAGGAGAGTGAGAGGATAATATTTAATAGAGCATAAGAAAAATAAAAAAGCCCCCCGAGGGAGGCTTTTTTGTATAAAAATCCTTAAGCGGAATTATTTGGTAATAGTAACCCTTTCGGTGATAATACTACCATCGGTTGTAGTCAGACGGATGAAATATACGCCAGACTCCAGGTTATTGGTGTTGAGGGTGTATTTGCCAGCACCCTGCAGAGCCTGAGAGTATACTTTCTGACCGAGGTAGTTGACCATTTCAAGCGATTTCACGTCATTTCCAACCTGGATGTTAACAAATGTACGTGCAGGGTTGGGATATACGCTGATGCTTGTATGAGAAGGATTTTCAATACCTACGGTGAAGGAGAGACAAACCTCGTTGGAAGCAGCCGATTCCATAGTACCGACGAAAGCTTCATGTACAGCTTTAACAACGTAGCAATAGGTTCCGTTTACGCCCACATTATCAGTATAAGTGGTATTGGTAACCAAGGCATTGTTAATTTTTTCACCATTGCGGTAGATATTGTATCCTACAACACCTTTTGCACCTTCGGTAGGAACGTTAATGGATTGCTGATTAGCAGTGAGAACGGGACGCAGGTTAGGAACAACTGGGCCACGTGCTAAAGCATTGGTATTCAATCCATTGAGAACGACCTTAGGAGCTGCAACCATCTTACCACCATCAAAAGCAGTATAGATGTAAAGGTTCTGATAGAAATCGCCCACCTGGGATGGAGCGAAGCCGCCATAATTGGGCAGTGGGCCAAATACCGAAGCACCCTGAGGACCATCGTTATCAGCGGTAAAGCAAGGATATGCATCGGTGGGTTGATTACTCATAGGTTCAAGCACGATACCTACAAGGCCCCCGCCATAGCCCATCAAATCACCCAGGCTGATATTGGATTCCCAGATATCATTACCCGTAGTAGTCAAAGGACCCAGCGTAGCTACTTCAGTAAAGGTATTCCAGTCCACAATGTGGATTTTATACTGCCAGGTGCCAAAGGTTCCCCATGAAGCATGGTGGAAATCAATCTTTGAAAGCGTGGCATCGGGGTATGCGGTGAGGTCGTAAACAACACCATAGGCATAATTGAACTGCTGGAAATAAGCATTGGGGTTAACATTAGGATCCCCATCCCACTGCTTGAGCATCTTGAGTGTACCTGCAGGACCGGTTTGGCACTCAGGTGCATTCCAGTTGAGGGTAGCATTGAAGTTCTGGGTTTCGCCGGTTAAATTAGTAGCAGGCATAACCACAGGGTAGACTGTAATATTATCTACAAACCAACCTAAAATATCAGCTGAGTTTGAACCATTAGCAACAAAGCGTACTTTCAAAGCCTTACCCGCTGTCTGATTGATAGTAATATGCTTGGTGCTCCAGTTAAATGAACCTTCATTCTTATATTCAGCAACTTTGTGCCACTGACCATCCCAATAAACATCTACTGTGAGTTTTTCAGCAGCGGTTTGGTTACGGTCATCGAGTTTCAAATCGAAATCGAGATAAATTTCAGCGCAGTTGAATACGCTGGCATTTAAGGCTGGGCTAACCAAAGCATAGCTATAGTTTGTTTCGGGTGCGGCCCAAGTAAATTCAGCACTAGGTATTGCATTACCTGTCATATTGCTTATTCTCCAATGGCCCTGAGCTGGAGCAAAACTCCAATTGTTGTAAGTGAAGTTGGCTGTTGCCCAGTCTTCTGTCCATGGGATGGGTACACCATAATTGATGGTTACGCATGCAGGGCCTTCTTCCAGCGATTCTGCAGTGCTACCAGCGGGGAAGCCATAAGCGGTGAGGTCGTAAACGGCAGTTACACTGTAGCAGTATTGGCCAGGATTGAGATAGAGATCATAGTATTCCTGGGTGGGCTTTTCAACGTAAGCGATGAAGTTACCGTCGCGGTAGATGTTGTAACCCATTAAAGCTGCAGGGGCTGCACCACCGCCGCCACCACCCGTCGAAGCTGCTACTTCGTAGGCACCTACCAGGTTAGGCGTTTGCTGAACATTGGCCAGGAGTATGAATTTTCCAGAAACCAAGTTACCATTGTCGGATGCAAGACCGCCAGCGATGCTACCAGCCTGGAATCCGGGGAGGTCGGTTGCAGCGTGAACAACGCCTGTCAATGTACCCGTAGCAACTGACATTTGTTGAATATCTACACCGCTACCGTTCTGGTCAAAGATCCATACATAAGGACCTCCAGCGCTTACATTGTCGTATGCATTGCCGTACATAGCACTCAGACCCGTATTTGCAGTTTGCAGGGTAGCACCCGTATTGCTTACCAGGTACATATCACTCCAGTTACCAGTCCAGAAACCATTATTGGCAGGATCGTAACTAATGTGACGAACATTCACCCCAGATGTGCTTATAGTGCCTACAAGGGTCTGCGTGTTGAAGTCCATCTTGTAAATCGTTGTGGATGCACTACCTCCGTAGAAGTAGGTACCATCATACGCCAGGTCACGGATATTGCTAGCTCCGGCAACCGTGAATTCGTTGACCAACGTCCATGTTCCGCCCTGATTCTGGAATTTACCAAAGTTGGGGCCATTCCACTGGCTGGTGTAAATGTATGTACCGTCAGTCTCTACGCCCGGACGACTTGCATCAGCTGCATTAAAGGTGAAAAGTACATCCCAGATAGCTTCTGTTGCATTGGTAACTTCTTGCACAGTAACCATGGGGCTGTATTCTACATTAGGATCAGGCATGTTGGTGCGTGGGCTCTGGTCAAGGATGTTTACCTTGCTTCCCATTACCGGATGTTCCCAGGTAAGATAAGCTGCATCCTGAACGGCTGTAGCAGCCAGATTGCGAGGAGCTGGCAGATAATGAGCTACAAAGGTGTAGTAATCGCGATCGGATACGCCACTTTCATAGTTAGCATCTACCGAAGCGGTGTAAGTTTGCCCATAGGTGCACAGATTGTGAGGAATTTGATATTGAGTTTCAGTGGTGAAACCAATCTGTACATTGTCCAGATATACACCATAGCCCAGTAAATTTTTGTCAGCCAGAGAAGCTACAACCAAAATATTATCAACGTTCCAGTTGTTAATATCGTAGCTATCTGCTCCATAAGCGACAAACCTAATTTTGAAGGTATCCCAGGTATAGGCCGAAATATCGATGCTTTCAGAGGTCCAGGGGATGCTACCATTGAGGTTGGTATAATTCTTCAAGCGATTCCATGCTGCACCGTCCC
>CALJNV010000170.1 GCA_937981455.1 uncultured Bacteroidales bacterium
ATTAAAAAATAGCTGACTATGCAGAGCGTGATTTCTCATTTCTTGTCTCGATATTCAGATAGATTTTTGTCAAGGTGGATCACCTTAACACTTGATATAGGTATCGTTTATGGCTCATATATTTTAACCGTTCTAATTCGATACAATTTTGTGCCTTCAAGTCTTCAGATGCCCCGTTTTGATTTAATTTCGGTTGTATTAATAGTTGTATACATCTGTGGATTTTTATGGGGTAAGACCTATCATGGAATTTTGAGGCATACAGGGCTGGGTGATTTGGGCCGAATTGTTGTAGTCAACCTTTTAGTTCTATTGATTCTTTTGACTGCTGGGGTAATCTCCCTTCGTTTGGGAATTGAACCGGAAAAGGTGGCCTCTGTAGGCATTTTGTTAGTGCATTTTTTTATGACCACCATGTTGATGTTCATGAGCCGATTGGCTATCAGGGCTGTCTACAATCGCTTCATGAAGGAGCAAGGCCGGCATCGGATCAATTATTTAATTTTCGGTGCAGGGCAGGCAGGAATGCTTGTATTGAATGCTTTGCGCAATGATAAAATGTATGCCAATCATGTGGTGGCTTTTATCGACGACAATGATACTAAAGTGAATAAAACGCTGGAGGGCATACCTGTAATTTCATGCCATAGAGGTTTGAACTACGCTTTTGTCCGGAAAAATAAAATTACTCAGCTCATCATTGCTATTCGCGATTTAGAACAGAACCGTAAACAGGAGATTGTAGAGAAAGCTTTATCTCTAAAGATAAAGGTTAAAACGGTTCCCCCGGTCCATAAGTGGATTGACGGGCACCTGACCGCCAAGCAATTACGACAGGTAAAAATTGAAGAGTTGTTGGGGCGTGATCCTATCGTGCTAGATAATGATAATATTAGCCAATTTATCAAAAACGAAATTATTTTAATAACCGGGGCTGCAGGTTCCATTGGAAGTGAAATCGCAAGGCAGGTATTGCGTTTTAAACCTGCCCGCGTTATCCTAGTCGATCAGGCTGAATCACCTCTTTACGATTTGCAGTTCGAAATTAATAGCAATAAAAATTATGCTGAGTTTCTAGACAGGGTGGTTTTCGTGGTGGCCAGCATCAAAGATAAATTCAGAATGCGACAGGTATTTGAAAAATACAAACCAAACGTAGTATTTCATGCAGCAGCTTACAAACATGTGCCTTTAATGGAAGATCATCCCTATGAGGCTGTCATGATCAATGTTTTTGGAACTCAAAACCTTGCAGAATTATCTATCGAATACAGTGTAAAGAAATTTGTGATGATCAGCACCGACAAGGCTGTAAATCCTACCAACGTCATGGGAGCCTCAAAACGTATTGCGGAAATGCTGGTTCAGGCCTTAAGCAACGGCAATACACAATTTATAACCACACGTTTTGGGAATGTTCTGGGCTCAAATGGTAGTGTTATTCCTATTTTTAGAAAACAAATTGAACAAGGTGGGCCTGTAACTGTAACGCATAAAGATATTATTCGTTATTTTATGACTATTCCTGAGGCTTGCAACCTTGTGCTGGAAGCGGGTGCCATGGGCAAGGGAGGTGAAATCTTCGTTTTTGATATGGGTAAGCCTGTCAGAATCTATGACCTTGCAGAACGAATGATTCGTCTATCGGGCTTAGAGCCCTCCAAAGACATTCAAATTGTGGAGTCTGGCTTAAGGCCAGGTGAAAAGCTTTTTGAAGAATTACTCTCTCAGGATGAAAATACCCTTGAAACCCACCATCCTAAAATTCGAAAAGCCCGTGTAAAAACTTATGATATACAATACGTTAGGGAAAAAATATTCGAATTGGGAAATGCTTTGATTGAGGGCAACGATTTTGCCCTGGTAGCTAAAATGAAAGAAATGGTTCCGGAATACAAGAGCAACAACTCCATCTTTACTCGTCTCGATATCGAGAAATAGTGTTTATTCATCTTAAATGCTTAACACATTATGTTTCAATTTTCACCCTCTTTCAGGAAGGTAATTTATGAATTTTATTATAAGCAAAAATTTTGGAGGCCCATCATTCAAGTGCTTCTTTTTGTCCTCATTACGGTCTTTTTCCATTACCTCTGGTGGAATGGAGGGCTTAGGTCGTTTTTAGCTCAATTTGCCGGTTTTGAGGCTTTCAGGCATTACATGGTTTGGCTGGTCTTCACCATGTCGGCTTGGATTGATCAACATATTTTAGGTTTAGAGGTCATTCGTCAGGGTACTACAATTGTAATACCTGATCATGGCTTTGTCGAAGTGGTAGAAGATTGCAGTGGCACCAAGCAGTTTTATCAGATTTTGGTTTTATTTGTCCTCTTCCCTGGCCCATTAAAGCATAAGTTATGGTACATACCTTTTTCAATTTTTATTATGCATTGTACTAATGTGGCACGAATAGTCTTCCTCACTTTAACATTACTTTGGTTCCCGCAGGAATGGGATTTTGTTCATTTATATGTTATGCGTCCTATGTTTTATGTGGTATTATTTATCTTATGGATGATATGGGTGGAGCAATTTGAAAATCCCAGAATTCAAAAAAAATTAGAAGAGTTGGATACCAGGTAAAACCTTGTTAATTTCATGAGGTTCATAGTTGTTAATTTTTAACTTTATAATTGATTGTCGATGCACAAGCTTTTTGTAATGTTGCTTTTAGGGGCATTAAGTTGCATAGTTCAGGGTCAGCCACTCATTCAACGTTCTACCCACCCTGACTATTTTTTCAATGAAAAATATATTTATTTCCCAGGTTTGAATTTTCATACCTCAGTAAGACCCTATCTGTCGGATGAAATAAAAAAAGCTGCTGGAACTGATACTATATATGCCGCTAGTTTAATTACACCTCCTTACGCCTCGGGCACTAAGCGGTGGCTATGGAATAAGCTGTTTAATGAAGATTTAATAACTTTGAAAAATGAGGATTATAAATTTGTATTCAATCCATTAATAAACTTTGAATTAGCCAACGATTTCAATAATAGTGATAAGGCCTGGGTCAATACAAGAGGATTTATGGCCGAAGGAAATATCGGTTCTCGATTTGCTTTTGCTACGCGGTTTTATGAAAATCAGGCCACATTTGTAGATTATATAGATAAGGAGATTCGACGCACTAAAGTGATTCCAGGGCAGGGCAGCTACAAGGGGTTCAACCAAAATGGATACGATTTTTCGCGAGTTGAGGGGTATATTTCCTACAGTCCTGATAAATATTTTAATTTTAGATTTGGGCATGGTAGAAATTTTTGGGGAGATGGCTACCGATCTTTAATCTTAAGTGACGTTCATTTCCCTTATCCCTATTTTATGATAAATACTACAATTTGGCGCATACGCTACGTAAACCTTTATGCAGAATTTATGGATAAGACTCGACCCCGGCATGGGGATCAAATCTATCAAAAAAAATATGGAACCTTTCATTACCTCACAATGAATTTGACTTCACGTTTAAAAGTGGGTCTTTTTGAGGCAATCATATGGAAGGCCTCAGATAGCACGTCAGGTTTTCGTGGCTTCGATTTTAATTACCTAAATCCGGTTATCTTTTACCGCCCTGTCGAATTCTCTTTGGGGTCGCCCGACAATGCCTTGATGGGAGTAAATGCTTCCTATACATTAGGCCAAAAAACTACGCTGTATGGGCAGGTGCTCTTGGATGAGCTTAAAGTGAAAGAGGTCTTCTCCGGCAAAAAATGGTGGGGCAATAAACAGGCAGTCCAGCTGGGTATCAAATCTTTCGATGTTTTGGGAGTAAACAACCTGAGCCTTCAGGTTGAGTACAACTATATTCGTCCCTATACTTACAGTCATGGGGAATCCATTCAAAATTACGGACATTATAATCAGCCTTTAGCTCATCCTTTGGGTGCCAACCTACGGGAAATATTGGGCTTTCTCAAATATCGACAGGAACGTTGGTTTTTCAATTATCAAATACAATTTGTTAAGTACGGCGCTGATACAAATCACCTAAATTATGGAAAAGATATTTTTCGGTCATACAATGATCGACCTTTTGATTATGGAATAAAGACCGGACAGGGGTTAAGTACTACCTTATGGAGACAAGAATTCAGGATTTCGTGGATGATAAATCCTAATTATAATTTCTTGTTCAGCACAGGCATTATGTGGCGAAGTATGTCAAATATTAAGGAGACCCAAAAATTGATGATGGGCTTTGTATCTCTCTCAACTGCGCTGGAAAAACTCTATTACGATTTTTAATTTAACATTCCATGTTTTTTAATTCTATTTTGCGCAGAATACTGTTTGGCTTGTATACGGGTTTAATCACAGTTCTCTCTGTTCTTCCCCCTTCAGAGCTCCCTACTGTGAAATTATTTTCCGGTGCCGATAAGCTCATCCATATGGGTATGTATGCCGTGTTTACCTTTTTAATGTTATGGGCCTGGCCTCGTTTTTTTCGAGGGAGCTTGCAGCTTATGCCTTTATTTGCAGTCATGTTTTATGGGTTGGTAATGGAAATTCTTCAAGATCTGGGCCATGCTGGCCGTAGCTTCGAACTTCTTGATGTTGTAGCCAATACCGTGGGGTATTTTCCTGGCCTAATTGCTAGCAAGCTACTTCTCAAATATTAATTGCTATTTGAGAAAACTTAGCCTCTGATTATTTAAGTATCATTATGAAAAGGATCATTACCGTTTTGGGCGCACGACCCCAATTCATAAAAGCCGCAGCTTTGAGCCGGGTACTTCGCAGCAGTCCTTTTTCTGATGTCATCGAAGAAGTTATCGTTCATACAGGTCAGCACTATGATGAAAATATGTCCGATGTTTTTTTTCGGGAGATGGATATTCCTCAACCCGATTTTCGCCTCGAAATAGGAGGAACATCACACGGCCGCATGACGGGTCAGATGCTCATCGAATTGGAAGATTTGTACCTGCAGGTAAAGCCCGATGCCGTGTTGGTTTATGGAGATACAAATACCACACTGGCGGGTGCTTTAGCGGCTTCTAAGCTCAATATTCCTATAGCTCATGTGGAGGCAGGTTTGCGTAGTTTTTGGAAACGAATGCCCGAAGAGCAAAATCGCGTCCTTACAGATCATCTCTCTACTTGGCTATTCTGTCCCACCGATGCAAGCATCCAAAATTTGAAGGCTGAGGGCATCCAGGAGGGTATACATCGAGTAGGGGATGTAATGTATGATATAAATCTTTTTTACCAGGCTCGTTTGCAGGAGGAAGCCCAAAGAGGTTTACATCGTCCTACCAATGAAGCACTTGCTTTTCAAGAGCCTTTTGTACTTATGACGGTGCATAGGGCCGAGAATACTGATGCTTCTGAACGTCTGATAAATATTTTAAAGGGCGCAGGGCGTTTGCCTCTACAGATTATATGGCCTGTACACCCACGCACTGCACAGGTAATTCGGAATATGGGGTTGCAGATATCCCCAAACATTCATCTTATACCTCCCTTGGGTTATCTGGATATGCTCTCCCTCGAAATGAGGGCCGAGCTCATATTGACAGATTCTGGGGGTGTGCAAAAAGAGGCTTATTTCTTACAGAAGCCCTGTATCACTTTGCGCGATCAAACTGAATGGATAGAAACCGTAGAAGATGGCTGGAATAAGTTAGGGGGTACACTTCCAGAAAGCATTTGGGCTGCCTACCAGGCATTTAAACAAGCTCCTCCTGCAAAGCAAAAAAAGCATTATGGAGAGGGAGATGCAGCCCGCAAAATTGCCGAGGTCTTAATGCAGGATTTGGTTTATATCGAAAGATAATTAATTAAAATTATAAGTTGGTCTTTTTCAAAGGTTCGAAAATTTTTTCGAGCCTTTTTTGTTAATGGGCGGTCGCTTCGGTACGCCTTCCAGGGTATGTCCCGGTCGTTTCGATACTCTTTCCCCTGCT
>CALJNV010000171.1 GCA_937981455.1 uncultured Bacteroidales bacterium
TCAAGAAGTACGCCTTGCAAACGCCCATAAGGACAAATTACTGAACATGTCTGCTCTCGAAACCACCAATAAATAAATATTCCAGCAACTGTAAAAACTATTAAAAAAGCCAAAAGATAAGGATGACCCGCAAAACCGGAACGATAAGCATCGAAAAGGTATTGTTTTCCAATGAAGAAAACTGAAAAATTATTAACCGAGTAGAATACAATACCTAAAAAAATGAGAAACTTAAGGCTGCGGCGCCAAAACTTATCCCAGTTCATCGATTTTTCTTTTAATTCTTTCTGTTGACTGGGAGATCCATCAATCCAAGTTTCTATTCTTCGGAAAATGATTTCCATAAAGATGGTTTGAGGGCAAGCCCAACCGCACCAAATTCGACCATAAACCACAGTAAACAGGATGATGCCAACAACAAAGGCAAGCATACCAACACCTAGCATGTATGTATCCTGGGGCCAAATCACCGCACCCAGGAGGATAAACTTGCGCTCCAGAACGTTGAGAAGAAGCAGCGGCTCCCCCTGATACTTCAAATGCGGTAATACAACAAACAAAGTCAGTAGGATGAAGGCTACCCAATGACGACGTTGAGTATATCTACCTCGGGGCAAAACTGCATACACCCATTTGCGGCGACCCCCCTCTCCAATGGTATAAAGCCGATCGCGAAAGGATATTTCCTCCATACTATTAAAGTTTGGCTTGTTGTTCTGAACCTTTTACCGAATACCCTTTATCTTCAATGGCTTGAGAGATGGAAGAAAGGTCAACCAAAGTAGTATCATAAGTCACAACCACATCTCCTTTTTGATAATCAGCCTTTACTTGTATTACCCCTCCCAATTGCATCACAGCACTGGCAATGGTATTCTCGCAACCTGTGCAGCTCATACCTTCAACAGCCAGCCGAGATGTAATAGATTTTAATGAATCGGGTTGGGCTTTCTGGATGGGATTTCCTCGTTCAGTGCAGCTCCATAAAACTATTGAAAGCCCCGCAAAAAAGATGAGCAACTTTTTCATAAATGCAGATTTAGGTTGAGTGGATCAAAGGTAAATAAATGAATCTATATAATAGCATCAGTGCCTAGGACCAACATTACAAAAAGTAAAAAGATGTTGATGTAAAGAAATGATTTACGTGCTAAAGCAGGATTAGAGTTAACAATAAGATGCATTCCCGACTGAGCCACAAGAAAGGCAGCACCCAACAGAATTACAAAGCCGGTAATTAAGTAACGAGTTCCACCAAAGGCGGGGATCAACAAGGCAGAGGTTGCTGCAGCAAAAGTCCAGATAAAAGTGATTCTACGTATTTGAAGTTCAGAGTAAATTTTTTGCAGGGTAGGGAAACCTGCTTCGGCGTATTGATCACCGAAACGTTGAATAAGGAGCCAGAAATGAGGTATTTGCCATAAAAAAAAGAAAAAAGCTGTCATTAAAATTTTGGGATGTCCTAGGCTTCCTCCCGCAGCCACCCAACCCACCATAGGGGGAAATGCACCAATGGCAGAGCCGGGGATAACGGCAAAAGGGGTTTTGCGCTTAAGGGGGGTATATATGGCATTATACCAAATGAGCGCCCACAATCCTAACTGCATAGCAAGAAAACCTGCCGACCATAACAAGATTAGAGCACCCAAAAGTGACCATAGAAACGAGACAAGCAAGGCCGACTGAGGCGAGATGCGGCCCGAAGGGATGGGCCTGCTTCGGGTGCGATCCATCAGAGCGTCTTGCAACCGCTCTTGATAATGGTTAAGAGCAGCTGAGCCCATGGCCAACAGCCACAAACCCAAAACCGGCCAGAAAATACCCGAATCAATCCTTTCACTGTACATAATATAACCCAACGAGGTACTCAATGACACGGCGATGGTTATCCGAATTTTACCCAGCTCAGCCAGTACTTTCAACCATTTTAGCATGCGTGGCATTTTTATTTAAGCGTCTTCAAGTATTCTATGATTTGCCGTAATTCTTCATCCGTGATAGCTTCTTTATATGAAATCATAAGCCCCTTGTTGAAGCCTTCCACTACTTGTTGATTCGGCTCGTAAATACTGGTTTGAATATAATTTTCATCGGCATTTACCTTCACCCTCTTCCCGTTTTCATCAATCACATCTCGCTCTGAACCCCACAAGCCTTTAAAGCTAGGCCCAACAATCTTGGAGCCATCCAATGAATGACAGGAAATACAGGCATTCTTTTTCAAAACCTGGAGACCTATGGGTTCTACATCAGCCATGGAATTGGAATCGACCGTGGCATGATACCATTGTATATATTCCTCCACGGGTTTTACGATTACTTTACTTAGCATATAGGCATGGCGCAATCCACAATATTCAGCGCATAGAATGTCGTACTCACCCGGTTTGTCACTTTGAAACCACATTACATTGTTGACACCCGGAACCACATCTTCCTTAATTCTGAAAGCAGGAATATACAGCGAGTGAAGTACATCAGGCGAGTAGAGCTCCAATTTAACAGGTTTACCAACGGGCACTACCAGATATTCGCTCTGCTTGCCATTTTCATATTCGAAATTCCAGCTCCACATACGACCCGTTGCTTTGATAGTAAGAGCCCCTGCAGGAATTCGTCGCATGGGGGTGTACCCTATCCACCCATACCAGAACATTAAGAGGACTAAAATGGTGGGAATGGCTGTCCATAAAATTTCGAGCCGTGTATTGTCTTTTACATCTTTGGGTTTTGGATTTTTTTTACGGTTATATCGAATGACAAAATAAATCATTGCAGCCGTAATGGTAATCAAAAAAAACAGAGAAATTCCCAAAATAACTATAAAGGCTGTATCGACCCCCTGAACAAATGTAGATGCTTTAGCTTCCATGGCTCAAACGGAATATATAATCAAAAAATGTAAATACAATCATTGCAAGAAATACGAGCATCACAACAATAACAAAAAGATTCAAAATGCGGCTTTCAAATTTCAAATGCATGAAATAAAGTAAAACCAAAATAGATTTTACAGAGGCAATAGTAAGAGCCACTGCTACCGTGAGCATTGCAAAATCCACTTCGGCTGTGGCAACCGTTATGAGTGTGAAAATAACAAGGGCCACCCAAACTTTAATTTGGGTGAGATAATCTATGATATGAGACTTATGTTCTTCCATGGAGTGAGAGATTTAGTGGATGAGATAGAGCAAAGGGAAAAGAAAAATCCAAATCAAATCTACTAGATGCCAATAAAGAGCACCATTCTCGAGCAATACATAGTAATCACTATTAATTAACCCGGTTTGGATATAGCGGGCCATAAACCCAAGAATGATGGCACCTACAATAACATGGATGGCGTGCAAACCTGTCATAAAATAATAAAGCACAAAGAAAAGAGCTTCACCCCTCGGAATGGCCCTGAGCAGATCAGAACCAGGATAAATACCAATTTCGAATTTGTGCCCCCATTCGAAGTATTTATTTACCAGAAAGATGAGGGCACAAAAAATGGTGAAAAGCACCAGCCCTAGGGCAAGTTTTTTTTGTCCTTTTTGAATGGCTGTGATACTTAAAGCCGCGGTCAGAGAACTGGTAAGAAGAACGATAGTATTTATGGCACCCAGTACGACATTTAACTCTTTGGCACCGTGAGCAAAAGCATCAGGATTTTTGAATCGGTAGATACTATAAACCAAGAATAGTCCTCCAAAAAGCAGGAGTTCAGTAAAGAGGAAAAACCACATGCCCATTTTTTGGGCTTCGTCGTCGCGATGGACATGAGCCGAGGGGGAATTATTTGTATTCATAAGGTCCTTCGGTTACTATTGGTAGTTCGACAAAATTTTCAGTGATGGGAGGACTGTCGGTCTGCCAATCAAGTGTAAGCCCTCCCCAAGGATTTTTACCCGCAGGAGTTCCTTTGCGATACCCTTGGATAAGAACCACTATCATATAAATGAGCCCCGAAACGACAATCCAACTTCCAAAGGTGCTAATGAGGTTAGGAATATGAAACTGAGGGAGATAATCATAATATCGACGGGGCATACCCATCATTCCTACAACAAGCATAGGGAAATAAAGAATGTTAAAGCCCGTAAACAATACCCAGAAAGCTCGGGTGGCATGTTTTACGTTGTACATTTTACCATATACTTTGGGGAACCAATAATGAAGTGCAGCAAAGAAAGCGAAGCCTGTTCCTCCAAACATTACATAATGAAAATGTCCGACAACGAAGTATGTATCATGAATATGCACATCAGCGGCCAGTGCTCCGTTGACAAGGCCTGTGAGTCCACCAATAAGGAACAGGAAGATGAAACCCAGCGCATAAAGCAGAGGAGGCTTCAGGTCGATGGAGCCACCGTAGAGAGTAGCCACCCAGTTAAAAACCTTGATAGCACTGGGAACAGCAACTAAGAACGTGAGAAGGGAAAAAATAACTCTTGCAGGGCCGCTCATGCCACTGGTAAACATATGATGCCCCCAAACGAAGTACCCAATAAAGGCTATAGCCAAACTAGAGTATGCAATAGCTTTGTAACCAAAAATTCGACGACGGGCAAAAACAGGTATCATCTCAGAGATAACCCCCATGCCCGGCAAAATCATGATGTATACCGCCGGGTGCGAATAAATCCAAAATAGATGTTGATAGAGTATGGGGTCGCCACCCAATGAAGGATCGAAGAGGCCTATGCCAAGCATTCGCTCAACTGCAATCATTAAAAGAGTGATACCCACAACAGGGGTAGCTAATAATTGAATCCATGCTGTAGCATACAATGCCCAGGAAAACAAGGGCATACGAAACCAAGTCATGCCGGGTGCTCTCATTCGGTGAATGGTAACAATAAAGTTGAGCCCCGTGAGAATGGATGAAAAACCTAAAATAAAAGCAGCCAGCACAGCCATGGTAACATTGGTACCCGTCCTGACACTATAAGGGGCGTAAAAAGTCCAACCTGTATCAGGAGCATTTCCAAAGAGCAAAGTAGACAATGCCATCAAGGCTCCTAAAATATAAAGATACCAGGAAAGCAGGTTAAGCTTGGGGAAGGCAACATCGCGTGCCCCCAATAAAAGTGGCAAGGCAATGTTCCCGAAAACGGCTGGTATGCCGGGTATTACAAATAAAAATATCATAATAACGCCATGAAGCGTAAATAACGAATTGTAAGTCTGAGGCTCCACAAGGTCTTTACCAGGATTCATTAACTCCAAACGCATTAATATGCCCAGTACTACTCCCATGAGGAAAAATACCGTCAAGGAATAAAAGTATAGCAGACCGATTCGTTTGTGGTCGGTGGTAGTAATCCATGCTAAAATGCCCTTTTTTCCACCATTATCCTGCAGAAAACTCAAATGCTGAACATTTTCACCCATGTATGTTAATTTTAAATATTTGTTTTTGGTTTAGGTTTCAGCCAAAGAATGAGGAATAATAACAGCGCAGCGGCGAGAACTAATGCACCGGTAACTTTAGTAATATTAAAAACATACTTTTTCCCCTTGGCATCGTAGCTAAAACAGAACTTCAGCACTTTGCTGATGGTAGGCCCTGATTTTTCCTGGCTCGCCTCAACGATGGCCATTTTCAGGTCAAAAGGTAGGAAATAGGTACCATGAAGGTAGCGGGTAATTTTACCATGAGGGCTAACAACCATGATGGCTGCCGCATGCACGTAATCTTTACCCTGATGCAAGTACCTAAAACCAAAAGTTTGCGTGGCTTTGGCAATATTTAAACTATCTCCTGTTAGCCATATCCATGAGGCAGTGTCTACCGCCTTTTTAATTTGCTTGACATAGTTATGCTTCTTTTTGATGCCTAGGGTTGGAGTATCGCCAGGATTGAATGAAATAGTAATTACCTGATAGTCTTTACCAAGCTCAAGGTCGCTCCGAGAGACAACTTCGGCGAGTCCATCCAGCAAAGGGCTGCATAAACCAGGACAGTTGTAGTAAACAAATGACACCACCGTGGGCTTGTTGATGAGTGATTTTAAATTTACACGGTTACTTTCCTGATCTACAAGCCATATATCGTCAGGAACTAATTCATCAAGGTGTTCATAGATACCTACGGGGCCATCCGAGGTAAATTTTTGGGGATCAAAAGTAACCTGCGCCTGAGCTGTAAACACGCCCATCCATAAAAATGAAGCCAGTAAACAACGAATCATTTATTTTTTTTAGCTCTTCTTAACAAGCTAATTCGCATTTTGTTTACTGTTGTTCATTGAATAATTCACCTTGTGGCGCCTTAGCGTTGGGGGGGTTGCTTCCTCTGAGACTTAGAACATAACTGGCCAATTGCAGTAATTGCTCTTCGGTGGCCTGGTCTTTGAATGGAGGCATTCCTTTATCGGCCACTCCATTTTTGAGTACATCATAAATATTTTGAATACTTCCCCCATGTATCCAGTAATCATCTGTTAAATTGGGGCCTATAGTATTCCCTTCCCCTAAATTTCCATGACAGGAATAACACACTTTTTGTTGGTACAATTCCTTGCCCTTAGCCAGATTGTCTTCATCAGTAAATGCCACGATTTCCAAGTCAGTTTGAGGGCCTTTAGCAGCAGCCGCAAGAGCCATTTCTCGCTGGTATTCTGCATCCTGAAATAAACCTTGCTTAAATACGTGATAATGAAATACATAAATCACACCAAAGAAAATAGTAATATAAAATAGGTACATAAACCAACGGGGAGGATCGTTGTCCAGTTCTTTGATTCCATCAAAATCGTAGGGCAATAATAAATCTTGCTCTCCGGGCCTAATGTCGGCCTTACTTTCTTCTTGATAATTATTCATGGTTGTTCAGTTTTTGAGTTTTCTAATGAACGAAAATCATCTAATGGAGCGTTGGCCATTTGGTCAACAAACGATTTTTTTAGCGTGAATGCATAAATAAGGATGGCTATGAAAACTACCATAAAAATAACCAGGGCAATGGCCTGATAAATGCCATTAGCTGCAAATTCACCCAGAGCATATTGAATGAGTTTCATATTCAAAAATTTCAACGGTTAAACAACTCACCCTGGGGAGCTTTAGCATTTGGAGGGTTAGTGCCAATGATACTCACCACAAAACTGTATATTTTTTGCAATTCTGAAGGTTTTAACATGGTATTTTGAGCGGGCATTCCTTTTTCCGGGAAACCTTGAGAAATACTCTTGAAAATATCGTCATTCGACCCACCATGAATCCAATAATTGTCGGTCAAATTCGGACCTACTGCATTTCCCTGGCCTTGGGGTCCATGACATGCAGCACAATTTGTGGCGAATAGGTTTTTCCCTTCCACAAGGCTTGCTTCATCGGTAAGCAATTCAGGAGCAGGTATAATGTCCTTTTCACTCTTTTCGCTGGCAGCAGGCAAGGCAATATCACGGCCAAGCTTATGCAAATAGGCAATCATCGCAATAATCTCTTTATCGGGCGTTATGTCTATTCCATTGTCGTTGAGTTCAGTGGCAATTTGTGATGCTTGTGCCATCAATTCTTGATTAGCCACTTTTTCAAATCCATCGGGATAGGGCACACCCAACCATTTCATTACCTTTATTTTAGCAGCTGTAGAAGTGGTATCCAGCGTGTTGGTAATCAACCACGGGTAGGCAGGCATGATCGACTGTTCATTCATTTTCTGGGGATCGAGAAAATGGTTGTAATGCCAGGCAGCGGTCTTATACAATTTACCTCCAGGTACACCCGCACGCAGCAGATCAGGGCCTGTTCGTTTGCTACCCCATTGGAAAGGGTGATCATACACAAATTCTCCGGCCTTTGCATAATCTCCATAACGTTCAGTCTCACTCCGAAAAGGCCGCACCATTTGACTATGGCAAGTATAGCAACCTTCTCGTATATAGATATCGCGGCCCTGGAGCTCAAGGGGAGAATAAGGCTTCAAAGATTCAATGCTAGCCACATTGCTTTTTACTGACATGAAAGGGACAGTGCTAATAACCGAAGCAATGACTACTGCAAGAATCACCCAAAAAGTAAACTGCAAAGGGCGGCGTTCCAGCCATGAATGACGTCTTTCTCCCTCCATCCTCCGCGAAGGATATGATTCTAAGATAGGGACGTTTACAACCTCATCAGCCACAAAACTACCTTGTTTGATAGTCTTCACCATATTAACCACAAACAAAACGGCTCCCGTAAGATAAAGTACTCCCCCAAGCACACGTGTGTAATACATTGGAAGTATCTGTACGACGGTTTCCATAAAATTGGGATAGCGCAAAAAGCCCTCTTCGGTAAATTCCTTCCACATTAAACTCTGGGTTATAGCAGCCCAATACATGGGAATGGCATAAAATAAAATGCCCAGCGTACCCAGCCAAAAATGCGTGTTTGCCCATTTTACACTATAGAGTTTGGTATTGAAAAGTCGAGGAATGAGGTAATACAGCATGGAAAATGTGAGAAATCCATTCCAGGCCATTCCCCCAATATGAACATGTCCGATGGTCCAATCGGTAAAATGAGTTATGGCATTTACCAATTTGGTGGACATCATAGGCCCTTCAAAGGTGCTCATTCCGTAGGCTGTAACTGCAACCACCATAAACTTTAAAACAGGATCTTCCCTCACCTTATCCCAGGCACCACGAAGCGTCAAAAGACCATTTATCATACCTCCCCAAGAAGGTGCAATTAACATCACTGAAAAAACAGTACCCAGGGTTTGAGCCCAATTAGGAACGGATTGATACAACAGATGATGAGGACCCGTCCAGATATAAATAAAAACAAGAGCCCAAAAATGAATAATCCCCATTCGGTAACTGTAAATGGGTCTGTTGGCTTGTTTCGGTAAATAATAATACATGAGACCCAAATATGGGGTAGTTAAGAAAAAGGCTACAGCATTATGACCATACCACCATTGGACCAATGCATCCTGCAATCCGGCATAAACTGGATAACTCTTGAGTAAACTTATGGGTATTTCAATAGAGTTGAATACATGTAGCACCGTCACCGTAACCCATGAAGCGATATAAAACCAAATGGCTACATAAAGATGTTGCACCCTTCGCTGGGCAATGGTTCCAAACATATTGAAACCAAAGACCAACCATACAATGGCAATCAAAATATCAATAGGCCATTCCAGCTCGGCATATTCCTTTGATAAAGTAAAACCCAGTGCGAGCGTTATGGCAGCCAACACAATAATAATTTGCCAACCCCAGAAATGAAAATAACTCAGGAAATTGCTATACATTCGTGTTTTAAGCAAGCGCTGCATGGAATGATAAACGCCTGTAAATATTGCATTTCCAACAAAGGCAAAGATGATTGCATTGGTATGAATAGGCCTGATGCGCCCAAAAGTTAGAAAGGCGGTTTTGAAATTAAAAAAGGGATGGGCGAGCTGCAGGGCGATGAGGAGTCCTACAACCATTCCTATGATACCCCAAAAAATGGTGGCATAGGCAAAATACTTGACGATTTTGTTGTCATAGTGTATTCTTTCAGTTTCCATAGGGTTGGGATTTTGGTTATTAAGTTTTTGAATTGACTTGATTATCGCTGGGTAAGTCGTTTTCATCTGAGGATACAGCCACCGCAGGTTCGTCGTGCAATACACGCACCGAGGGTGTATAAGTATCATCAAACTGGCCATTGGATGCTGCCCACCAAAAAGCAACCAAAAATCCTAAGGCCAATAAAAAACCTGCAGAAGCTAATATTAGAATGATACTCATTTGATTATAAGTATTATGGTATCAAATTACTCATGTCAAATGTAATAAACAAAATCTATACATGCTTCCCAAAAACACAATTTAGATAGAATCCAAATAATATTAAGAAGATTTTTTAAGATAAATAGCAGCTAAAACACTGGTAGACATAGTAGTAAATACAACAACTGAGACTGAACTGGCTGGCATGAGAATGGCAGCAATTAAAGGAGAAAGAAGTCCGCGGGTAGCAAAGCTAAGACCGATGAGGTTGTATAATAGAGAAATGAAAAAGGAGGCCCGAACGACTAACATATTTTTTTTACTCATTCTAAGAAAAGTGGGTAAAAAGCGCAGCGATTCAGCTTCTAGAATGGCATCCGAGGCGGGTGTAAAATGGTAAATTTTATCGGCGATGCTTATTCCGGCCAAGCAAGATTTGAGGGCCCCAGCATCATTGAGGCCATCTCCTACCATAATAACTTTTTTACCCTTTTTCATAAGTTCACGTACATATTCTCTTTTTTCATGGGGTGAAAGCCTGAAATGGACATTTTCGGGTCTAAACCATGATTCGATAGGCAATCCACGCGCAGAACTATCTCCACTTATTAGATGTAATTCATAGTTTTGCTTCAATGTGGGTATTAATTTATCCATACCCTCTCTGAGGCTGGCACCAATTTCGAAATAGCCGATAAACTCTTCTCCCAGTTTTACATACACTCGTGGCAAAGATTCGTCGGGATATGAAATACCGGGAAATTCGACAAAGTCGGCAGAACCAGCCATTACTCGAATGCCCTTAAACTCGGCCAGCAGTCCGCGCGAAGTAAGTTCTCTATAATTTTCTAAAGCAACAATTTCTCCATTGCCCAAATAGTTGTATACTGCAATACTGAGAGGATGAGTAGAGTGCATAAAAAGGCTTCGTAAAAGAGTTTGTTCTTCTGATGAGAGGTCGCGTCCTGCATATTTTACATCATAAACATCGGGGCGGGTGAGGGTGCCAGTTTTATCAAAAACAATGGTATCAGCATGTGCCAGGTATTCAACCCCCTCAGGTTGTTTCAAATAAAAACCCATACGCCCAAAATAGCGACGAGTATTTCCAAAGGTGAAAGGCAATGTAAGGGCAATGGCACAGGGGCATGCAACGATTAATACAGAAACAAACGCATTGACGGCCCCAGTGGGCTCATCAAAAAGCCAATACACCAATGTGAGAAGAGAGATACTTAGCAAGCCATATACGAAATAATGGCTTACCTTGTGGATCAGGGGCTGAAGTGTGCTATGGTCAACAAAATCCTCCTCCTGATGTTGATTCCAGAGCGATGTAAGCCGACTTTCGTCCACAGCCGAACTCACCTCTATATAAATACTTTCTCCGATTTGTCGACCACCACCCAAAACAGCCTGGCCCTCCGTAATTCTCACAGGTTTCGATTCTCCGGTAACAAAACTATAATCAATAGTTCCTATACCCGATTTTAAAATACCATCAGCAGGAATAAGTTCCTTATTACGAATTCGCAAAACATCGCCTGGCCTTAATTCTTTGAGCAACACACTTTCTTCTTCTCCAGAATGGCTTACTCGGGTAACAGCAAGTGGAAAATAAGCTTTGTAGTCGCGCTCAAAAGAAAGTGCTTCGTAAGTTTTCGACTGATACCATTTGCCTATGAGCAATAAAAAAACAAATCCGGCCAGGGAGTCGAAATAACCGTTCTGGTTCTCGCCAATTACCATCCAGCAACTCTGTCCCCATAGCGCCAACATTCCGATAGCAATGGGTAAATCTAAGTTTAAAATACCATGCCGTAAATTTTTAAAGGCAGAAAGGAAATAGTCGCGCCCACTAAAAAGCATGGCCAGGCTGCCCAAGAATAAATTGATGAAATTAAAGAAAAGACGCAATTCTCCCTCAATAGGCTCATGCCAGGCAAAGTACTCTGGAAAACTGAAGAGCATGGTATTCCCGAAACAAAATCCAGCCACCCCTAACTGAAGGATTAGCCTGCGAGAATTTCTTCTTCCTTTTTTTTCTTCAATGTGTTCAAGGGTAATTTCGGGCGCATAATGTATTGAATCAAGCAGCTCAGCCAGCTGACGCAAGCTGATTTTACCTGGGCGATAGACGATGGATACTTCCTTTTTATTAAAATTAACCATGGAAGATATCACCCCCTTATTCAAAAGATGAATATTTTCGAGCAACCATATGCAACTGCTGCAATGTATGGCAGGAATGTAAAAAGTAACACGGGCAAAATGCTCATTTGAAAATTCCAAGAGCTTTTGCTGAACTTCCTCGCGATCGAGAAAAGCGTATTTAAGCGAAGAAGCTCCATGATTATCATTTGTTTTAACCCCTGCGGGAATATCCATCATGGAGTAATATTGACCCAATTTGTTCTCTTCCAGTAATTGGTAAACCGTTTGGCATCCATAGCAACAAAAGGGTTTGCCCTGAAACATTACAGGGTCTTTTCCACAGTCCTCGCCGCAATGAGCACAAAAAATTTTTTCAGTCACCGGTCATTCAATAATTTTAAACATAAAGAGCCATGGCTTTTTATAGTTTGCAACCATGACTCCCCTTTCAAAAAAACATCCGAGCACAAAAATGATGATCAGGCATTCATGCTTGATTTTCCTATCTTGTAAATCTTAAAAATCAAGGACAGAATATAGGCGAAAGTTACTAAAACTCCAGCCACGGCGCCCAGGTATGAAAATAATAGCCAAAGAGGCAATTTGTGGTTGTCATTCCAGAGGCTGCGTGCTTCTTTCATGTTTTGAGGTATAAGTTTAACCCCCCAAGATTTAGTCACTTCCACCTGGGCTACGCTAAACTGTTCCTGCTCTGCTTCAGGAATTCGCGCGATAATAACCACCTGACCTGCGGTATCAGCTGGGAGATCATCAGGAAAAATTGCACTCACATATCCATTCTCATCCGTAACAGTCCCTGCTTCACTTAACCGTAAGTCGCGAAAATATCTTTTAACTGCAATTTCAACCGGAACCATGGACACAGGAACAGTTTTGCCGCCCTTCACCCGAAAAGCTCTGGCGTAAATAGTTTTTGAGTCTTCCTCAAATCCTAATGCCAGACGTAGTTTCCCTTCAGCCATCAAGGTATCCTGGGCTGATGGAGTTTCGGTTGCAATCATCGGAGCCTGGGCAGTATCTGCCTGATTTGCAGGCTCCGATGTATTTTCAGCTACTTTTTTTTTTGAAAGACTTCTTACAAAATTGATAATGTGCCACCTATCTTGCTCGGGGAGAGTAGCCTTGAATGCAGGCATGGCTCCCCTTCCGTTGGTGATTTTATAGAAAATCTCGCCATCAGTATTCTTCTGATACTGTTCGGAAGCCGGATCCGTGGGCTTGGGGTTTAAGGGTAGCCCATTGTTTTTGCCCGGATCGCCATGGCAGCTTTTGCAATGGGTATTATACAAATTTTTACCCTTGCCAATACTTTCAGCAGTAGATGCTACAGGGTTCTTCTTGGCCTTATCGGCAGCTGGTACAACCCATGCTCCCTGCGAATATCCAAACACGACAAAACCACTGAGTAAAAAGGTAAAGAACACTTGCTTGCGGCTCATAATTTAGAATTTTAATTCATCGGATTAAATCTTATTTAATAACGCTTTCATCAACGCCTTGTTCATGTGCAGTTTCCCAAATAGGAACGATAGGAAACAGTTTTGCAATGATAGTAATCACTATCAAAACACCAACCATTGGAAGAATCGTCAACATGATTTCAACCCCCGTGGGTTTATAAGTAATAAAGTTTTCCGGGACATTTTGTATAGGCAGATAAGGGTGTTGCTGGGTAGGAACAACAATCAATAGGCGCTTGAACCAAGCTCCGACCAGCACAAAAACAGAGATGATAAAAGCAGGCAAAGGCTTACGGAAGGGTTTAAAGATAAGAAGCAACATAGGAATTAATAAACCCCCCAGCTGAGTAGCCCAGAAAATACCTGCCCAATTGCCGGTAAATAAAGCCTCAAGGTGATGGCCTTCAGCTTTTCGCATTTTATATGCTGGAACAAAATATTCGTTTAGATTGAAATACAAGTATATGAAACACATAAGCACCAGCAATTGCCCCATGCGATTGAAATGGGCATCGGTGATGTAATTATGCAGTTTATAATTATTTCGGAAAAAATACATAGCGATGATAACGACCGCCACCCCACTCACGAAAGCACCCGACACGAAATAGGGGCCAAAAATAGTTGAATCCCATCCCACACGCAGGGTAGAGGCAAAAAGCCATGAAGTAACTGTATGAATGGCTAAGGCGGTAGGGATAATTAAGATGGCGAGCACGCGTATGGACTTTTTGATGAGGGCATATTGTTCAGGAACAGCTATCCAATTGGCAGACAAAAATTTGTAAATAGCCTGCTGCCATTTAGGAGCATCCGTCATTCGACGTCTAAGAATAGCGGCATCAGGGATCATCGGAATCAAAAGCAAAAGCATACTGATGATAACGTAAGTAGTTACTACCGTAACATCCCATAGAATAGGAGATTGAAGCCTGCCATGCAAAAAGAGGTAAGGGAACCTGTCGGGACGTCCCATATCGATAATGATTACAATACCTGCAAACATAGCAAAAGCCAGTGCAATGGTCTCTGCGATGCGTGTGAGCGGAGTAATCCAAGGTATGCGCAAAAGCCCTAATACCGATGTAATGAGCATGCCAATGAGCGAAGTAGCTACAAAAAATACAAAATTGCTGATGTACATCCCCCATTGAACATAATCACGCAGTGCTGTAACACCTAAACCGTCGCGAAGCTGCAAATAGTAGGCATAAAAGCCTAGTATGAGTAAAAGCAACAAAAACAGCACCCACATTTCAAAGCCATTATGGCTTTTTAAAGGCCTGATCAGGTCATTTTCGATCTGGGTTAATTTTTGGCGAGATTCTTCCAAGGATAAATGATTGTCCATAAATTTTTATGTTTTGTTCAAAAAAACCTTAACTATGGGAGCTTACCTGTTCTTCGCCAGGCGCAGGGAAAATTCGATTCTTGGGCGGGAGATAATACACACGAGGTTTGGTGCCTAACTCCTCAAGATAAGTGTACCCTCCATTGTCTTTGATGAGTTGCGAGAATCGAGCAGCTTCCTTTGTAGTTCCGTTAACCACTACGTCTTCATTCATATCGCCAAACCAATAAACACCATTAGGGCAGGACGACACGCAATAGGGTAATTCACCTTTACGTAAGCGGTCAGCACTGAACAAACACTTGGAGATTGTTCCTTTTTTTTGAGGTACATTCAGCTCAACATCGTAGGGTTGATCTTTGTATTTCTCGCTGTCGCGTGGCTCGAACCAATTAAAGATTCGGGCACTGTAAGGGCATGCAGCTACACAAAAACGACATCCGATACAGCGAAGGTTGTCGATAAGAACAATTCCATCCTGGCGTTTAAAGGTGGCATTCACCGGACAAACTTTTACGCAAGGGGGATTATCGCAATGGTAGCACGGCTTGGGCATATAATAAGGTGCACTGTGCTCTGAATCTTTCATTACCAGCGTATTGATGTGGTATTGCTCGGGCCGAAGCTGATGTGCGGCCTGACAAGCGGCAATACACATTCGAGCATTACGGCATTTTGCGAGGTCAATCACCATAACCCAGCTTTTTCCAGCAATACCCTCTCTCCCTCTGCGTTGCAGTTCGTCCTCAATATCGAGTTCCTCCTGCTCTATCTTTTGCAATTCACTCTCAGGGACCTCAACCAGTTGTCCATCAGCCGTAAGGACTCTCACCTTTTTACCTTCTGGATTTTTTTTCTCTTCGTAGTCGGAAGCTACATATACAGCACCTGCTGCTGCTGCCACCCCCACACCTGCAAAAATCCCCAGTTTTTTTAAAAAATTACGACGACCTTCATCGCCACTTTCAATTATTGGGTTGTTTTCTTCCATAAATCTGTCTTGGTTTTGGTTTTTGGCTGGCTAAAAATAAAAATTAATGGTGGATTGTTCAACAAAATAGGCCTTTAAATACCTAATTTATAATAATAATAGGCTATCCTAGGATAGCCTATTATTATCAATACATTTTATATCAGTTTGTTGAGTTATTATTAAAAATTATTCTAAATTACAACTTACCACCTGCCCGAGGCACCTCCCCCACCGAAACTACCCCCACCGAAACCACCAAATCCTCCACCACTGCTAAATGGACCTCTCCCTCCGCTAAAATCGCTCCATTTCCCATGCTGCCCTGTGTTTCCCAGCATGTTCATCCACATTAAAGTTGAGAGGATAGAACCTGGTTGTGTTCCGGCATGATAATAATTATTTCTGCCCAGAAAAATCAAAAGCATAAAAATAAAAAGAATGATGATCAAGATCCACACCCCCCCCAAGAGATTGCCGGGGTCCTTGAGGTAATCAGCCGCTTTGTATTTGCCCGATGAGAGTTGCATAAGAATTTGCACTGCAGCCTCTAGCCCACCTGCATAATCCCCCTTGCGAAAAAAGGGTATCATCTCGGTTTCTATGATTCGCTTGGTAACGGCATCAGTAATAACTTCCTCAAGGCCATAACCTACAGAGATACGAACCCTCCCGGGGCCCTCTTCATTTTTGGGTTTTAAAACAATGAGCACACCGTTGTTTTTCCCCTTCTGTCCCACGCCCCATTTCTCGGCCAATCGATCGGCAAAATCTGTAATATCGAAATCACCCAATGTAGGTACAGTGACAATGGCTATTTGAGTAGAAGTGGTATCATTAAAAGCAACAAGTTGGGCTTCAAGCATTGCTAACTTTTGAGGTTCAATAATGCCTGCCAAATCGTTGACAAGGCGAGGAGGCATGGGCCGCTCTGGCAAATCGGCCGCTCTCAGAAATGAAACCATGAGCAGCAAGATTAGCAGACCTGGCCCTTGAAATGTAAGTTTTTTATGCATCGCCGAAAGAAATTTCGTTGGGTAGTTCATTCCTATCGTCTTTTTGAATGGGAAAATATTTTTTAAGGTAATGAGCAATTTCACCCACCACTTCTACCAATCCATCGGTAAACTTCCCTTCCCTAAAATAAACCAATGCCTTCAATTTCAATTGTTCCCAGAAGTCTTTGGGAACCACCGCATTGATTCCTACATCACCAATAAAGGCAAACTTTCGACTTTCAACTGCCAGGTAAATTAGCACCCCATTGCGTTTTTCTGTTTTATGCATTGAAAGTTTTTCAAAAATATAGGCGGCCCTATCGAGAACATCACCAGGACAGCGGACCTCGATATGAACCCGAATTTCGCCTGAAGTCTCAAGCTCTGCGTCGCGAATGGCTCTTTCAATGCGCTGGCGCTCCTCCCCAGTAAACCAATTCTTGGCAGGTTTAAAAGTTTTTAACATAATTCTTCCTTCAATCTAAATTATTAAGAAAAGTATAAAGCTTAAAAATGATTGAAAAGAACTGTGTTAAAACTCCACCTTTGGAGCTGTTTGAGCACCTTCAGCAGCCTGGAAATAAGCCTTTTTCTCAAAACCAAACATGGAGGCGAATACATTTCGAGGAAATGTTCTGATTCGTGTATTATAGGTCTGGGCCATTTCATTGAATTTGCGACGTTCTACGGCAATGCGGTTTTCGGTGCCTTCCAGCTGCGCTTGCAATTCAAGAAAATTCTGATTGGCTTTTAAGTCAGGGTAGCGTTCAACCACTACCATTAATCGCGCCAGTGCTGAGCTTAAACCTTCTTGTGCCGCTTGAAATTTTTGCAAACTGGCCTCATCGAGCTTTTCAGGGTTGATTTGAACTGAAGTAGCTTTGGCTCGGGCCTCAATAACGTCGGTCAAAGTTTTCTGCTCGAAATTGGCGTATCCTTTGACCGTATTTACCAGGTTGGGAATAAGGTCGGCACGCCGCTGATAAACATTTTCTACATTGGCCCATTGAGCAGTGACTGCCTCCTCAGATTTTACCAGTGAATTGTACATTCCTATTCCCTGAAAAATGATAAGTAAAATAATAAAAACGATGACTAGCGTGATAATCAGACCTTTTTTCATAACGATTAAATATATTTCTTAAATTGAAAATAAAAAACTTCACAAATATATTGAATCCCGCAGAAACATGCGCTGCGGGATTTAAAGTTAAGCAATAAAATTCACAGAACGTTTCACAAATTCAGTAAGCGATGCACCTTTCAGCATGCCTTGTTGCAATAAAGCCAGATCTTTAAGTTGATTGGCTAAGCTTTTTCGTCGAGACTCATCCTGCTCTTCGGCCAGACGAAATACTACCGGATGGTTGGCATTAATTACCAGGTTCAGATGATCAGGTAAACTGTCCATATAAGACATACCTCCACCCAAAGTCGACATGTCTTTCATGCGACGCATATATTCGGGGCGAGTAATCATCACAGGTAAATCGCTTTCGCTTAGGTTTTCAAATTCTATGCTAAACGTTTTTTTGTCGACCAAATCTTCAAACAGTTTTTTCAGATCTTCTTTCTGACTATCGCTGAGTTTTGATAAGGTATTTTCTTCTTTGGGAATGAGTTTATCGATCACATCGGCATCCACCCTCACAAAGCGCGATTTATCGAATTTGGTTTCGATATGATTGATAAAATGATTGTCGAGAATACCGTCCATCAAAAGCACATTATAGCCTTTTTCGCGGGCTGCTTGAATATAAGTATGCTGTCCTTCAGGATCACTGGAGTACAGATAAACCAGCTGTTTGTCCTTATCTGTCTGGTTTTCTTTTATTATTTTACGGTATTCTTCGAAAGTGTAGTATTGGTTATCTATGTCGCGCAGTAGGTAGAATTTTTCAGCCCTCTCATAAAACTTAGGTTCCGAAATCATTCCGTATTGTATAAAAACTTTAATGTCGTCCCATTTTTTCTCAAAGTCTTCTTTATTGGTCTTGAAAATATCTTCGAGTTTGTCAGCAACTTTTTTGGTAATATGTCCAGAAATTTTCTTTACTTGGGGATCACTCTGCAGATAACTGCGCGAGACATTTAAAGGAATGTCGGGAGAGTCTAAAACCCCGTGCAAGAGCGTGAGAAACTCAGGGACAATACCTTCTACATTATCAGTTACAAATACTTGATTGCAATACAGCTGAATTTTTTCTTTTTGAACCTCAATACGGTCGCGGCGTATTTTCGGAAAATAAAGAATTCCCGTTAGGTTAAATGGATAATCCACATTCAAATGTATCCAGAAAAGGGGTTCATCAAATGTATAAGGATACAGCTCGCGATAAAATTTTTTATAATCCTCATCTGCAAGCTCAACAGGTTTTCGAGTCCATAGAGGACGTGTATTATTAATTATGCGGGGCTTTTCAACTTCTTTATACACATCATTGCCGTCCTTGTCTTTTTCTCCTTCCACTTTTTCCCGAATTTTCTCTGTTCCAAAAACGATCTCTACAGGCAAAAAGCGGCAATATTTGCGCAACAATTCCAACACTCGGTATTCTTCCAGAAACTCTTCATTTTCTTTATTGATGTGCAAAATCACATCGGTTCCTCTCTCCGTGCGATTCCCTTTTTTCATGGTGTAATCGGGCGAACCATCACATTCCCACACGACAGGCTCAGCGCCTTCGCGATAAGAAAGTGAATGAATTTCAACCTTATCTGAGACCATGAAAGCACTGTAAAATCCCAGGCCAAAATGGCCAATCAGCTGACTGGCTTCGGCTTCTGATTGACCTTTAAATTTACTGATAAATTCTTCTGCACTGGAAAAAGCAATCTGGTTGATGTATTTATCTACTTCCTCGGCTGTCATCCCTATTCCCCGATCGCTTACAATTAAGGTTTTCTTCTTTTTATCCACCTTAACTACAATCTGCAAATTACCCAAATCTCCTTTCACCTCGCCAATGGAAGCCAGGCCTTTAAGTTTGGTCGTTGCATCTACGGCATTCGAAATAAGCTCACGCAGAAAAATTTCATGCTCCGAATAAAGAAACTTCTTAATAATGGGGAAAATATTCTCTGTCTGAACGTTGATTTTACCTTTTTGAATAGTACTCATGCCTTATTCTTTTTTTATCCATAAACCTGGTGGTGGGCAAAGCTTATGCCATAAAAATCATTTCTGCCATTTTGGCAAAACATAAAAAAATGAAAGACGAAGCTGTCCCAGCTTCATCTTTCGCAAACACAAAAGTAGGTTGCAGAAGTTGGGTTTGGGAGTATTCAACAGAGGCCAGTTTCATCGATTTATGAAAGGCCATTGCAACCTGTGTGCAAATATATAAATCCAAAGCTTTAAAAGCAATATTTCATAAAGCACATTGGCAGCTCCCTCCCAGGTTTAAATATTTTCAAGCAGGGCTGTAAAACAAACACGGCAATGCATTGTTAATTTATGACAAATAAAGCTTTAAAACATATAAAACAATGAAGAAAAATTCAGGAATTACAACATTCAAGGGCAATCCACTCACGCTTTTGGGCGACATGGTAAACCCGGGCATGAAAGCCCCTGATTTTACGGCTCTTGGTGAGGATCTCAAACCAGTTAAACTCAGCGACTTTAGCGGAAAAGTTATACTCATCAGCTCGGTCCCTTCGGTTGATACTGGTGTATGTGCAGCCCAGACCCGCCGTTTCAATACCGAGGCCGCTGCGCTGGGCGATGTGGTTATTCTCACCATTTCTTGCGATCTGCCCTTCGCATTAGCACGTTTTTGCGCAGCCGAAGGTATTGATAAAGTGATCCCCCTCAGCGATCATAAAGATACAGACTTTGGCCTTAAATACGGTTTTTTGATTGAAGAACTTCGTTTGCTTAACCGTGGCATTGTAGTTATCGACAAAGATGGAATCATACGCTACGTGGAATACGTTCAAGAAAACACCAATCATCCCAATTACGAAAAAGCCCTGGAGGCCGCTCAAAAACTGGTATAATGTGCAATATCTGACACTAAGATAATCCCAAGCCGGTCCCCCTACAAGGCCGGCTGTTTTTATAAGGTCTATCTTTGTGTTAAAATTCAAACCATGCAAATTACTTCCCGAAGAATCATACTTCTTTTCACTCTGCTTTTGGCTGGGTTGATTGCTTATTTTTTCACGTTTTTGCTTTGGTATTTCTTTTTTGCAGCCATTATTACCATGGCAGGTCGACCCATTGAAGAAAGAGTCTCGAAAGTGAAATGGGGAAAATTTCACCTACCCAAATGGCTGAGTGCCATAGTAGCCCTGATGCTGACTCTTGGAATAGTCATGGGTTTTATCACTTGGTTGGGCAGTCGGGTGGTTATACAATTATCGGCTCTGGCAAGCATCGATTTTTCAAAGCTCACCGGTCAAGTGAATCATGTACTGGCAGGCATCGACGAGCAATTGCATTTTTACGGATTGCTCAATGCCCAGCAACATCTAGGTGATTTATTATTGCAGCACCTGAAAGGCCTGTTAGCAGAAATTTCGATAACCAGATTGTTTGAAAATATTATTTCCACAGTGGGTACCCTAATTTCAGGGGCTTTTGCTGTTGTATTCCTTTCGTTTTTTTTCCTGCGCGATCAACGACTACTTCGCAAAGCTTTGCTACTCTTTGTTCCGTTTGAATTTGAACAAAGGGCTTCGGAGGTTATAAGTTCTACCCGCCGTTTACTCACCCGATATATATCAGGCGTTTTCGCCGAAGTTTTAATTATGATTGCTTTGCTCAGTGCGGGGCTGTGGATCATGGGCATTCCCAATGCGCTGCTATTAGGAACACTAGGGGGAACCCTCAATATCATTCCTTATTTGGGACCGGTAATTGGCGCCAGCCTTAGCACTTTGCTAGGCCTGGTTTTTTTATTTTCTGGCACGCTAAACAGCACCCCTCTCTCAGTAATTATTACCCTACCGAGCGTCTTTCTGGCTGCCAACCTCGTCGACAACCTTTTACTTCAACCCATCATCTACTCTAAAAGTATAAAGGCGCATCCTGTAGAGGTTTTTGTTGTGATTTTGATGGCGGGTTCTATGGCTGGCATTACAGGGATGATACTTGCCATGCCCGCTTATACCATCTTGCGCATCATTGGACTGGAATTTTTTAGTGGCTTCGACTTGTTGAAAAAAATTTCCGGAGGACTGAATTCATGAACCAATATTTTATCAGGTATCTTTTTAGCCTTTTCTCAAAAATTACCCTACCCCGCCTGGTAAATTATTTAAAACTCAAAATCAGCTATTTAATCACTAGAATAACCGGCAAATATATGCGCTGGGGTTTTCCATGGACAGCAAGTATCGAGCCCTCAGCATTGTGTAATTTACAATGCCCAGAATGCCCTATTGGTAGTCATATGCTTACCCGTCCTTCAAATTTTGTAAGTATTGATGACTACACCCACTGGGTTGACCAAATGCAACCCTATTTGTTTTATCTCATATTGTATTTTCAAGGAGAACCCTTGTTGCATCCCCAATTTGCCGAACTTGTCAAAATAGCCCGTTCCAGGCGAATTCATACGCTTACGAGCACCAATGCCCAGGTGATTACGCCCTCAATGGCCAAACAATTGGTGGAGGCAGGTTTAGACGAAATAATATTATCGGTTGATGGAACGACCGAAGAGACCTACCGACAATACCGCAGAGGGGGTACTTTAGAGAAAGCCTTAAAAGGTATAGAAAATTTGGTAGCCGCCAGAAAAGCATTGGGTAAAGCAAATCCCTATCTGCGATTGCAATTCATCGTTATGCGCCACAACGAGCATCAAATCGATGAAATAAAAAAGATGCGAAGAGATTTGGGTGTGGATAAGCTTGAACTCAAATCAGCGCAAATATACGACCCGACAGACCCTAATAAAATTCTGCCCCAAAATTCACAATTTGCTCGGTACCGAATTAACTCGCAAGGATTATTGGAGTTGAAAAAAAGTAAGAAACGAGGTTGCAAAAAGATGTGGGAGGGGACGGTAATTACCTGGGATGGAGAAGTTATCCCTTGCTGCTACGACAAAGATGCTGAACTTAGTTATGGAAGGGCGACCCGTAACAACTCGATAAAAACGATTATAAACAGCGCTGCAGCAAATGATTTTCGTAAAAAAGTAATGCAAGCGCGAAGTCACTTTCAGATGTGTAGCGGGTGTCACGAAAAATAGAGTATACAATTGCAGGCTCTCAAGCCATTTGAATATCTAAAGGTCAATACATTTAAACAGGCAAATATGAGGAAAGGTTTGCCAGAAGAGTAGCGACATATTACATTTGTCATACTATTTCTAAAATCAATCACCATGGAGACCAAGAGCATTAAAGGAACGCAAACCGAAAAAAATCTCTTAAAAGCTTTTGCGGGCGAGTCGCAGGCCCGAAATCGTTATATGTTTTTTGCCAAACAAGCTCGGCAAGAGGGCTATGAGCAGATAGCAGCCGTCTTTGAGCAAACGGCACAACAGGAAGAAACCCACGCTAAAACCTTTTTTAAATTTCTTGAGGGGGGCATGGTAGAAATCACCGCTTCGTATCCCGCCGGAAAAATAGGAACTACACTTGAAAATCTGGAGGCCGCCGCTGAAGGCGAACATGAAGAGTGGACTGATCTCTATCCAGAATTTGCCCGTATTGCCGAGGAAGAGGGCTTTAAACAAATAGCTGTAAAATTCAAGAGTATAGCAAAAGCAGAGGCCGAACATGAGAGGCGTTATCGAAAGCTGAAAGAAAATATTGAAACCGGCGAAGTTTTTAAAAAGAAAAAGAAAGTACGCTGGGTTTGCCGTAAATGCGGTTTTGTGCACGAGAGTGAGTCGGCTCCGCAGAAATGCCCCGCATGCGACCATCCACAAGCTTATTTTGAAATGGAAACTGAGAATTACTAAATTCAAAGGCTGCCTTAGTATTTAGCTCGGCAGCCTATTTTACGAAAAAGAAAAAACCTGATCATTTTCTTGCTACAAAAGTAAATTTCAGGCCTATTTCGTCGTAAATAAATTTATCTTTCAAATTATCAAAGAATTTCCGACTTCCATACTTAATCTTCCATTCACTGCGATCGATGACAAATTGTGGCGCACTTGCCGAGACAATATCGCCATTGACTTCTATACGCGCCTTAAATGAAATCCCCTTCTCAATATTTTTTATTTTCAAATTACCTGAAACTTCATGCGTTAATGTTTCGCCCTTTGGCATTTGCTCTTCTTGCTCAAGCGCTTTCACTGAGGTAAGGGTAAAATAGGCTTCTGGGAAAGAATCTACGGCAAAGAAGTCGGGCGATTTTAGATGATTGACCAATTTAAGGTTATATTCAGGATCCTCCAGGTCGAGGTTGGCAATAGAATGCATATCGATGACAATACGCCCACCAGTGATAGTGCCATTTTTCACATATATCTCCCCTGACTTAATATTGATGGTTCCATAGTGCTTGCCGGCAGGCTTTGAACCTTCCCATTCAACCACGCTGAGTGTTGAATCGGCTTTAAAGAGTTCACCACTTACTTCACCCACTTTTTTTGCATCGCCTGTAGCGGCCTTTTCCCCTGTAGTTCCTGCACATGCACTTACAATGAAAACGACAGCCATGAATAGTGAGACATTGAATACTTGTTGTTTCATAATATCTATTATTTGGATTAATTCTAAATAGAAACGCAATAAGCAGTAAATATGTTCAATATAAAGACCAAACACAGTTAAATTCTATCTTTACTTTTACGTTTTCAATTTCCATAAAAAATTTTATGCAAACAATGACTCAATGGACGTAATGGCAAAAGAAATGCTTAAAGTGTAAAATCAACGGGAAGGCCAAAGAGGTCAAGGCATTTATTGAATTATTTTGTAACTTGCGAACAATATTTTCGAAAACACTCATCCATGGAAACAAAAATTTTGGTGCCAGTTGATTTCTCAGAGGGTACAAACCATGCAGCAGAGATGGCCGCCGATCTGGCAGACTACACCGGAGCAAGAATAATTTTATTGCACGCTGTAAACCATTATACCAAGACTTTCTTAAAAGCCAACGATTTGGATGTAGCGTGGATAGAAGATAAATTGGAAGAGTTATCTAAAAAAATACTCGTGGGTAAAGAGCTAATGGTTGAAAAAGTAATTTACCAAGGAACCCTGTATGAAACCATTCCCTCTGTTGCAAGAGATTTAGGAGCTTCTCTGGCAGCTTTTAGCAGCTATGGTAAAGAGGGCCTGCAACGAATCACCAAAAGTAAGATGCTGCGCCTGATAGCCGCAAGCCCAGTGCCTTCTATAATTTTTACTAAAAAATCGCCTCGCAGGCTGAGCCCGGCCCTAGTGCCTTTGAACCTTTTTAGAAAATGGGAAAAGAAATTAGCCGCCTTGGCTTCAATAAGCCACTTATGGGGCAATTACTTTGTAATAGTTGAAAATTTCGCCGCCGACATTTTAAGCAGTGAATTAGAAAGGCAAAGAGCCCAGTTTAAAGTGGTGGCGGAGAAGCTTGGACTTCATATTAGCTTTGCTCCTATTCGAGGTCAGCACTCGTTTAGCAGTGAATTTAATGAACATGCGCGTGCGGCCAAAGCCAATTTTGTGATACTGCTCTCGGATGAAGAGGAGCATAGTAAAAATTTTAAACCCGGCGTGGGAGATAAAGAACTAATATTCAATAGATTGAAACTACCTGTGCTATGTCTTTCACCAGACATGGATTCAGTTTTGGTATGAATTAAAAAAACACTTACCAATCAAGCAGGCGTTTTTCGCCTTCAAGAGCTCTTATCTCCGTTATTTCCTGAGTAACTTCGACGACCCCACGGTATTTTCCCAATTCATCGCGAACTGCAAAATATTGAATCAACACGAACTCTCCTTTGAAGTGTATCCAAAAGGTAGCTTGGTCTTTTTCTCCCTTTTTAAAGGATTCCAAGATCTTTTCAACTATATAAACACTATCAGGTGGATGACAATTTACAACTTTACGGCCGATGATTGCATGGGTGCGTGGAAAAACGCGCTTACGGGGTGCAGAAAAATATTTTACTTCATCATTTTCATCAACATAGGTAATATCGACAGGTAAATGATTAAAAATTAAGCGAACCTGCTCCCAGCTCAATGAGCCTGTTCCAAGGTTTATCCATTCAATTTGCGTTGTAGGCTGTGCTGAAAAGTTTGGGGTTATATCAGGGGTAAAATAAGGAAAACCTAAGGCCAATGCATCTTTTAACATTTGCTCCATAATCTCGGGCTCGATGGTGGCTAAAATTTCGGGAAACAAAATGTGCTCGTCCCTAAA
>CALJNV010000172.1 GCA_937981455.1 uncultured Bacteroidales bacterium
TTTTACAGATGCTCTTACTTTCATGACGTTTCTTGTTATAGTTTAATTTATTTATATCTAAACGATATCCTTCCCTTCGTCAGGTCGTAGGGGGTCATTTCTACCCGAACACGATCACCAGGTAGAATTTTTATGTAATGCATACGCATTTTCCCTGAGATATGGGCGATAATTTGATGTCCATTCTCGAGTTCTACCCTGAACATTGCGTTGCCCAGGGATTCAATAACGGTTCCGTCCTGTTCGATAGAAGGTTGTTTGGCCATATTTATAATTTCGATTGCAAAACTTCTTCAATGTAAGAGAAAGTAGAAAGAATCTCAGCTTGACCTTTACGCACGACAATATCATGCTCAAAGTGTGCCGAGGGTTTGCCGTCACGTGTGCGAATGGTCCAACCGTCATTGTCCATTATCACTTGGGAAGTACCCAAGTTTATCATGGGTTCAATGGCCAATACCATGCCTTCATGCAGTAAGGGACCGGTGCCGCGACGACCAAAGTTGGGTACTTCAGGTTTTTCATGCAGCTGACTTCCCAGTCCATGTCCTACCAAATCCCGTACAATTCCATAACCATAGGGGTGCAAGTAGGATTGAATGGCATAGCCAATGTCGCCCACGCGATTGCCTGCCACTGCAGCCTTTATCCCTTGATAAAGCGATTCGAGGGTGCGCTTTAAAAGAAGATGAACCTCGGGGTCTACTTCGCCCACTTCGAAGGTATAGGCTGAATCTCCCCAATAGCCATTGAGCAGCACACCGCAATCCACAGAGACAATATCACCGTCTCGGAGGGTGTAATCGCCGGGGATGCCGTGCACGACCACGGAATTCACTGAAATACAAAGAGCAGCGGGGTATCCGTGGTATCCTTTGAAACCAGGAAGTGCTCCGTGGTCGCGAATAAACTGCTCAGCAATGTGGTCTAGCTCACGGGTGGTGATTCCCGGGCGCAAGTGCTTGGCAACTTCGGCAAGTGTCTTTCCAACAAGTAAAGAACTTTGTTTAATGAGCCCAATTTCTTCGGGCGTTTTTATTAGAGCCATGGCAGAGGCAGATTACATGGCGATAGATGATCTGCCTTTAATTCTGCCCGATTTCATGAGTCCGTCGTAATGACGCATCAACAGATGGCTTTCCACCTGTTGGAGGGTGTCCAGAACAACGCCCACCAAAATCAGTAGCGAAGTTCCTCCATAGAATTGAGCAAATTGACTGCTAACACCAATCATACGCACCAGCGCAGGCATGATGGCAACAAACGCAAGGAATATAGAGCCTGGTAGGGTGATACGCGACATGACGGCATCAATAAACTCCGCCGTCTTTTTCCCAGGTTTAACTCCAGGAATAAAACCTCCGTTCTTCTTCATGTCTTCGGCCATCTGGTTATGATTGACAGTAATTGCTGTATAGAAGTAGGTGAAGACAATGATGAGTAAAGCAAAAACCACGTTGTACCAGAATCCATTGATATCGGTAAAAGCAGCGGCAAAGCCTGTAAGAGATTCGCTATGAGCAAATCCAGCAATGGTAAGGGGTAAAAACATGATAGCTTGAGCAAAAATGATGGGCATTACACCCGCTGCATTCACTTTCAGCGGGATATATTGGCGTACACCACCATATTGTTTATTACCCACAATACGTTTAGCATATTGCACCGGAATTTTGCGAGTTCCTTGCACCAACAAAATGTTGAGTAAGATAACTCCAATGAGCACGGCCAATTCAAGTACAAAGAATACAAGTCCACCCCCTTGCTCTTCCATTCTCGAAACAAACTCACCAGCCAGGGCAAAAGGTAAGCGGGCAATGATACCGATCATAATGATGAGAGAGATACCATTACCAATACCCTTATCGGTTATTCTTTCACCCAACCACATGACAAACATGGTTCCGGCTGTAAGAATAACCACACTACTGATCCAGAAGAAAGTGGTAGGAGCGTTGGTTACTGGATTCACAAAGACGACAGCTTCAGGACTCTGGCTGATTAAATTGGCAATATAGCCTGGAGCCTGCATGGCCGTTACCAAGATGGTAAGGTAACGAGTAATCTGATTGATTTTCTTGCGGCCACTTTCACCCTCTTTCTGAAGTTTCTGAAAATAAGGGACGGCAATACCCAACAATTGCACTACGATGGATGCAGAGATGTAGGGCATTACGCCGAGGGCAAAAATAGAAGCATGAGCAAAAGCGCCGCCCGAAAACATGTTGAGAAGTCCTAGCAGTCCATCTTTGGTTTGACCTTGCAGCACAGTGAGTTGCTGAGGATCGATACCAGGGAGGGTTACGTAAGCCCCCAAACGATAAATAAGAATAATCCCCAGGGTGTAGAGAATACGTTGCCGTAATTCTTCAATCCGGTAAATATTCCTGAGCGTCTGAATAATCCGTTTCATTGAGTGGAAATTAGATTTTGGTTACTACACCGCCCAGTGCTTCAATGGCTTCCTGGGCTTTTTTGGAAAAAGCGTGGGCTGCCACATCAATTTTAGTGGTTAGCTGACCTCTTCCCAGAATTTTTACCAGTTCACTTTTCGATATCAAACCTTTCTCGATAAAAGTTTCGGCGGTAAATTTAGTAATTCCGTGCCTATGGGCAAGAGTTTGCAGCATATCGAGGTTGATGCCGACATACTCAACCCGATTACGGTTTTTAAAGCCGCCTTTGGGAACCCTACGATGCAAGGGCATTTGACCACCTTCAAAACCTATTTTACGGCGATTCCCTGAGCGCGATTTGGCACCTTTATGACCGCGGGTAGAGGTGCCTCCATGACCAGAACCCTGCCCCCTGCCAACGCGTTTTCTCTTTTTTACAGACCCCGGAGCGGGTTTGAGATTGCTTAAATCCATATTCAGTAAGATTAGATTTCGTTAGACGTTAGATTTCTTCAACACTAATGAGATGCGCAACTTTTTGCACCATCCCCATGATCTGGGGAGTAGCATCGTGCTCACGCATACGGCCAATACGGCCTAAGCCAAGTGCTCTAAGAGTTCTTTTCTGGATCTCGGGATGACCGATACCGCTGCGAACCTGTTTTACTTTAATTCTCTTCATGATTTCCGTTTTTTAAGGTTTAACCGTTAAAAACAGTATCGAGGTCAACTCCGCGAAGCTGCGATACAGTATAAGGATCGCGCAGCTGCATGAGGGCTTTAATGGTAGCCTTTACCACCGAGTGGGGGTTAGAAGAGCCTTTACTCTTGGCCAATACGTCTTTGATACCTACACTTTCCAAAACAGCACGCATAGCCCCACCTGCGATTACCCCGGTTCCAGGAGCTGCGGGTTTTATAAGAACCCTTGCACCGCAATATTTACCTTCTTGTGCATGGGGAATAGTACCTTTAATAACAGGCACCCTGACCAAATTTTTCTTGGCGTCTTCTACTCCTTTGGCAATAGCAGCGGTAACTTCCTTGGCCTTACCCAGTCCATACCCTACTACTCCATTTTCGTTGCCCACTACCACGATAGCCGAAAAGCTGAAGGCACGTCCCCCTTTGGTAACTTTGGTTACGCGATTGATTGCAACCAGACGGTCCTTAAACTCAATATCCGTGGATTTTACTTTTCTTACAATATTAGCGTTTGCCATAGTCTTAAATTAAAAGATTAAACCACCTTCCCTGGCGGCATCGGCCAGAGCCTTAACTCTACCGTGATACAGAAAACCGTTGCGGTCGAATACCACCTTGGTGATTCCGGATTCAATTGCCTTTTGAGCAATTGCTTTACCTACCCATTTGGCCTGGTCCACTTTTGTCATCTTATCTTTAGGAAAATCTTTTTCCATTGACGAAGCTGCTACCAGTGTAACACCTTTGGTATCGTCCACAATTTGGGCATATATCTGCATATTGCTGCGGTAAACCGTCAGCCTGGGTCTTTCAGGCGTGCCGCTGATGCGCTTGCGGATACTCATCTTAATGCGCCTGCGTCTTTCTTCTTTTCTTATTTTAATAGCCATTCTGCATTCAGGTTTTTAGTGGATTACTTTGATGAAGCCGATTTACCTGCCTTGCGGCGCAGTACTTCGCCCACAGACTTGATACCTTTTCCTTTATAGGGCTCGGGTGCACGCAACGAACGAATCTTGCTGGCTACCATACCTAACAGTTGTTTGTCGTGCGAACGAAGAGTGAGCAAAGGGTTCTTACCACGCTCGGTCACAGCTTCTGCCTTAATTTCAGGAGGAAGCTGCAAAAACAAGTTATGCGAATACCCCAAGGAGAATTCAATAACCTGTCCTTCAACCGACACTTTGTAACCCACGCCCACCAGCTCTTGCTGTACGGTAAATCCTTCCGAAACCCCTTTGACCATGTTATCAATGAGGGTACGATAAAGCCCGTGGAGCGCCCGTTGATTTTTATCTTCAGGGTTGGTGGGCCTTACATGAACTGCGTTGTCCTCAATTTTTACCATGATTTCAGGTTTCACCTGCTGATGAAGTTCACCAAGCTTCCCTTTCACAGTTACCAGGTTTTCGGGACTCACCGTAACCTGCACACCGGCGGGGATGTTGATGGGTTTCTTGCCTATTCTCGACATAATGTAGTTCTCCTTTCTGTTAGCTGATGTAACAAATAACTTCACCACCAATGTTCAGCTTACGGGCTTCTTTATCTGTCATCATCCCTTGAGAAGTAGAAATGATGGCGATGCCGAGGCCATTGAGCACACGGGGCAACTCATCGGCGCTCACAAAATGGCGTCGACCCGGTCGGCTTACCCTTTTTAGATCTCTGATAGCACACATGCGGGTCACCGGATGATACTTCAGCGCAATCTTAAGGGTTGGCGGGAATTTATCGTCTTCAAATTTGTAATTCAAAATGTACCCTTTTTCATACAGGATTTCGGTGATGCGCTTAAGCACCTTGGAGGAGGGAAGCTCCACTATCCTGTGGTTGGCCATAATGGCATTTCTAATTCGGGTCAGGTAATCTGCAATCGGATCGGTAGTCATATGTTCCTATTTTTTCTTTTCTGATTTTTACCAGCTGGCTTTGGTTACACCGGGGATGAGGCCGGCGGAAGCCATTTCGCGGAAGTTAATTCGTGAAAGACCAAACTGGCGCATATAGCCTCTGGGGCGTCCAGTAATTTTACAACGATTGTGGATGCGAACGGGAGAGGCGTTGCGTGGGAGCTTCTGCAATGCAATGTAATCGCCTGCTGCCTTTAATTCGGCGCGTTTGGCTGCATATTTGGCTACCAACTTTGCCCTTTTTACCTCTCTGGCCTTCATTGATTCTTTTGCCATATACTTTTTGTATTATTTTTCGTTTTTAAACGGGAAACCAAATTCTTTCAGCAAAGCATGGGCTTCAGCATCTGTTTGGGCTGTGGTCACAAAAGTGATATCCATACCCATGATCTTTACTACTTTATCGATGTTGATTTCCGGGAAAATAATTTGTTCGCTTACGCCGAAAGAGAAATTGCCTCGTCCGTCGAAGCCTTTATCGCTGATTCCGCGAAAATCGCGAATACGCGGAATGGCAACAGAGATCAACCGATCAAGAAATTCATACATTCTGGGGCCCCTCAGGGTAACTCTTACGCCCACGGGCATATTGCGACGCAGTTTAAAGTTGGAAATGTCTTTTTTTGACCGCGTAGCTACAGCCTTTTGACCGGTGATCTGGGTCATTTCATCGATTCCGATATCAATAAGACGTTTATCGGCAATGGCGTCGCCCAAACCCTGATTGACAACGATTTTAACAAGCCTTGGCACCTGCATAACAGATTTGTAATTAAACTGCTTCATGAGGGCAGGGACGACTTCCTTTTGATACTTTTCCTGAAGACGTGGTATATAACTCATTACTTAATCTCCTCCCCTGATTTTTTAGAATACCTGACTTTTTTATTGGTCTTAGGGTCGATTCGGCGTCCGATACGCGTGGGTTTACCAGTAGAATCAATTAGCATAAGATTCGATACATGTATCGGTGCTTCTTTCTTTATAATTCCCCCTTGGGGGTTTTTAGCGCTGGGCTTGGTGTGCTTGCTAACCAGGTTTACCCCTTCAACAATGGCACGCTGCTTTTCGATCTGCACCTCGAGGATGCGTCCCTGCTTGCCTTTGTCGTCGCCGGCAACCACCATTACCAAATCGCCTTTTTTAACGTGAAGTTTCGGCTTCATACTCATGGATTTTAAGGGTTTAAAGCACCTCCGGTGCAAGTGAAACGATTTTCATAAATTGTTTTTCTCTGAGTTCCCTGGCTACAGGGCCAAAGATACGTGTACCCGTCATTTCGCCGGCGTTGTTAAGGATTACACAGGCATTGTCATCGAACCGGATATAGCTTCCATCGGAGCGCCTGATTTCCTTTTTTGTCCTAACCACAACAGCCTTTGCAACGGTTCCCTTCTTAATATTTCCAGAGGGAAGAGCCTTTTTAACGGTCACCACAATTTTATCACCTACTGAGGCATACCTGCGGCCTGTGCCTCCCAATACTTTAATGCAGAGAACTTCTTTTGCTCCGCTGTTATCGGCAACAGTAAGTCTTGTTTCCTGTTGTATCATAATTATTTAGCTCTTTCAATGATTTCAACTAATCTCCAGCGTTTGGTCTTGCTCAGCGGACGAGTTTCCATGATGCGAACGGTGTCGCCAATTTGGCATTCGTTTTTCTCGTCATGAGCCATGAATTTGGTGCTGCGCTTTACAAACTTCCCGTATTTGGGGTGTTTCAGGCGGCGTTCAACCCTCACTACAATGGATTTGTCCATTTTGTTGCTGACGACAACTCCAATTCGTTCTTTACGTGCGTTTCTGGTTTCCATGATCCTGCATTATTTATTTTGTCCTTCCAATTCTCTTCTACGCAGTTCAGTAAGAATACGGGCAATTGTACGTTTGTATTCTCTGATCTTCATAGGATTATCCAAGGGTGAAACGGCATGGTTGAGCCGGAGTCGGGTCAGCTGCTTGCGTTCTTCTTCGAGCCTCTCAAGCAAGTCTTTGGTCGAGAGCTCTTTGATTTCAGCTAATTTTCCTGCCTTTTTCATCGTTCTATGCTTTTTAATTTAATGATTGATTCAAAATCCGTTGGTAAAAGAATTATTCCTGTGTGTAATCGGGCCTAACCACCAGACGGGTTTTGATAGGCAGTTTCTGAGCAGCAAGGCGCAGACCTTCCTTAGCCACTTCGGGCGACACTCCATCCACCTCAAAAAGGATGCGGCCGGGATTAACCACTGCTACAAAGTATTCAGGGGCACCTTTACCTTTACCCATTCGAACTTCAGCGGGTTTTTTAGTAATAGGTTTATCGGGGAAGATTCGAATCCATATCTGGCCTTCACGTTTCATGTGACGGGTAACGGCCTGACGAGCAGCTTCTATCTGGCGTCCGGTAATGTATGCTGGCTCAAGGGCTTTAAGGCCAAAACTACCAAAGGCTACTTCGTGCCCCCGGTGTGCATTGCCATCCAGCATTCCTTTGCCTTTTTGCTGCTTTCTGTATTTGGTCTTTTTAGGCTGTAACATTGTATTACAGGTTTTTATTGTTTCGTATTCTAAATTAATTATTTACGCTTGCGAGAGCGTGGGCGTTGGCTTCCACCCCGGGGTTGGCGTGGGCTCTTCACATCAGCTACACCAAAATTGAAGAAATCGGGTCTGCCATAAATTTCACCCCGGCAAATCCACACTTTAATCCCAATACGTCCGTATGTGGTGTGTGCCTCGTCACGAGCATAATCAATATCGGCCCTGAGGGTATGCAGCGGAATTCGACCTTCTTTAAATTGTTCACGGCGTGCAATTTCTGCTCCACCTAATCGGCCTGACACCATAATTTTGATACCTTCGGCGCCCATGCGTATAGAATTGGCAATAGCCGCCTTCACAGCGCGACGATAGGATACCCTCCCTTCTATCTGCCGGGCAACATTGCTAGCTACCAAAAAAGCATCCAAGTCCGGACGTTTAATTTCGCTAATGTTCAGTTGCACTTCTTTCCCGGTCAGCTTCTTGATTTCTTCCTTCAGCTTATCCACTTCCTGCCCACCTTTCCCTATTATGATCCCTGGTCGGGCGGTATTAATGGTAACGGTGATAAGCTTCAAATTGCGCTCAATTTGAATCTTACTTACTCCGGCTTTTGAAAGACGGGCATTGAGGTACTTACGGATTTTAAAATCTTCTATCAGTTTTTGATCAAACTGACGGCCTCCGTACCAAAAGGAATCCCATCCCTTAATGATGCCGAGCCTGAGGCTTATTGGATTTGTCTTTTGTCCCATTCGTATGTATGTAATTTACTGATTATCAACTGATTGTTCTTTGGATTCAACCCGTTCAAGGTTATCGCCCAAAATGAGGGTAACATGGTTGGAGCGTTTACGAATGCGGTAGCCACGGCCCTGGGGTGCCGGACGCAGACGTTTAAGCATTCGTCCACCGTCAACATAGATCTCTTTCACATACAAACCAGCCTCTTCCATGCGGACGCCTTCATTTTTTGCTTGCCAGTTAGCAATAGCTGATTTGAGCAGTGTATACAGGCGAGGAGCAGCCTCCTTATTAAGGGTTTTCAGCGTAATCAGTGCATTTTCTACCTTCATGCCACGGATGAGGTCGGCCACCAGGCGCATTTTGCGAGGTGAGGTAGGCACATTGCGCAGACGGGCCATAGCCATCGTCTTCTTTGCTTCTTTGCGCTTTTCTGCGGCTAAATGTTTTCTTGCTCCCATCGTCTGTTATTTTTTAGCTTTATTACCAGCATGGCCACGGAATGTACGTGTAGGTGCAAATTCACCCAATTTATGGCCTACCATATTTTCGGTAATGTAAACAGGAATAAATTTATTGCCATTGTGCACGGCAATGGTAAGTCCGACAAAGTCAGGCGAGATCATTGAGGCTCTGCTCCAGGTTTTAATGACGCTCCGCTTTCGGGGATCGGCCTGAGCTTCAAGCACTTTTTTCTCGAGCTTGTAGTGTATATAAGGTCCTTTTTTCAGCGATCGGCTCATGATATAACTGTTTTAACTTTTTACTTCTTTCTTTTTTCAAGAATAAACTTCGATGAAGCCTTCTTGGGTGAACGAGTTTTCTTACCTTTAGCATAGAGGCCTTTACGTGACCGCGGGTGACCTCCAGAAGCACGACCTTCACCACCGCCCATGGGATGGTCAACAGGGTTCATGGCTACGCCCCGGGTGCGTGGCCTGCGGCCCAACCAACGCGAACGTCCGGCTTTACCGCTGCGCTCAAGGTTGTGGTCGGGGTTCGAAACCATGCCAACCGTAGCCTTGCATGCCTGAAGAATCAGGCGTGTTTCACCCGAAGGCAATTTAATCACTGCATACTTTCCATCGCGTGACATGAGTTGGGCATAGCTACCAGCACTACGAGCCATTTTGGCACCCTGTCCCGGTCGAAGTTCAATGTTGTGAATAATGGTACCGAAAGGTATTTCGCTTAAATAAAGCGTATTACCAATCTCAGGGGCAACGCCCTTACCACTCATAACCGTTTGACCAACCTTTAGCCCGTTGGGGGCTACGATGTAACGCTTTTCTCCATCGCTGTATTCTACCAGCGCAATACGTGCCGAACGATTGGGGTCGTATTCAATGGTTTTTACAACAGCGGGGATGTTTTCTTTATCGCGTTTAAAATCAATGATTCTATAGCGTCTTTTGTGTCCACCACCGATATAACGCATGGTCATTTTACCCTGATTGTTGCGTCCCCCGGTCTTTTTTAAGGGTGCAAGCAATGATTTTTCAGGCGTAGTGGTGGTGATATCTTCGAAAGCGCTTATAATCTTAAAGCGCTGACCTGGCGTTGTGGGTTTAAATTTCTTTAGGGCCATTTATCTTAAATGTTGCTGTAAAAATCAATCTTTTCACCTTCTGCCACAGTTACAATGGCTTTTTTGAAAGCCTGTGTGCGTCCAGCAATAAAGCCACGCTTGGTGTAGCGAACTTTATTTTTGCCGGTATAGATCATCGTATTCACTTCTACTACATCCACTCCGTAAAGCTCTTTGATGGCCTTCTTGATTTGAATCTTGTTGGCATCGCGGCGGACGATAAACCCGTATTTGTTGAGCTTTTCGCCCTGGGTGGTCATCTTTTCAGTAATGATGGGTTTAATGATTACGCTCATAGTAATTTATTTTTACGGGTTTATGTTAGTTTTCAGTTGCTGCATAAATTTCTTCAAGCGATTTTAAACCACTTTCGAAGAAAATGAGCTTGTGTGCATGTAAAATGTCGTACGTGTTGAGGTCGCAGGCACGCATGATGCTTGCCCCTGGAATATTACGGGCTGAAAGTACCAAATTGCGTTCAGGTTCTTTAACAACCAGTAAGGTACGCATACCATCCAACTTCAAATTGCTCATAAATTCAGCGTAGATCTTGGTTTTAGGTACCTCAGGTGCAAAGTCTTCAACAACCAATATCTGGTTATCCTTGGCTTTATAGGTAAGGGCGGATAGGCGGGCCAATACCTTAGTCTTTTTATTGACTTTAAATCCATAATCGCGAGGGCGGGG
>CALJNV010000173.1 GCA_937981455.1 uncultured Bacteroidales bacterium
CATGTGCTTTCTTGACCAGACTTTTAAAGTCTTCAAGGGTACCAAATTCTGGATTTACAGCCAGATAGTCTTTTACCGAATAGTAGCTACCAAGATTGCCTTTGCGGTTAATTTCCCCAATAGGGTGTACGGGCATTAGCCATAAAATCTTAACCCCCATATCTTTCAGCCTTGGCAGGTGCTCGGCAAAAGCGTTAAAAGTGCCTTCAGGGGTATATTGCCTGACATTTACCTCATAAATAGATGCATCTTTTGCCCATTGAGGAAACTCAATCTCCCTGACCAAAGGTTGTGCAAACAAACTTCGCCAAGACAAAAAGGAGAGCAACAAGGAAATCATAATTACTTTTTTACCCATAACTATTGCTAAATGTTAAATAAATACTGTTTCCAGAGGATTTTAATTTAATGGGAGGAATGATAAGACGATTTGCTGATCTGGTGGCCGGGTTCTTTAACAGCCAGCCACATTAAAGCCGATAGTGCCAAGGAGATGGCACTGAAAAGATAAATCAAGGACTTATCTTCAACTTTTTGAAAGAAATAGCCCATTATAAAACTAACGATCAATTGAGGGAGAACTACTGAAAGGTTAAAAATACCCATGAAAAAGCCCATTCTGCCTTTGTTAACATTTTCTGACATGATGGCAAAAGGCAGACTTACCACAGCAGCCCATCCCAGGCTGAGCACGACAAAACACACATAAAGAGCCAGTGTGCTTTTCACAAAAAAAGCAATGGCAAAATACCCCAAAGACATGGAAAGCACAGAGGCTGCATGAACCTTTACGCGGCCTAAAGTGCGGGTTAGGGGTTCGAGAACAGCTACAGGCCAAATGCTACCTACGCCGTTTAGGATGAAAAACATCCAGCCGATTGTAGCGCCGAGAATGGCAGCATCAGTTACTTGAAAGCGGAATTCGAGAAAAGCAAAAGAATAAACAAACATGGTTTGAATACCCAACCAGCTCAAGGCATGGGCAAAATACAATTTCAAAAGCTCTCCCCAATGGGTTTGGGACTCAAGGGAGGAGGGTTGATTGCTATGGGAGGCCGTAGGAATAAGCTGAAGCGGCTCGGAAATAAAAAATAATGGAACGATACTAAAAAGAAGTATAACTACCACGCCCACATAAATCAGAACATAGTTGCCGAAGAGTGCCCCCACTAAATATGCTCCAGCACCAAAAAAGTTAGATATGGCCTGCATCCAAGTGTAACCTTTTGTACGAGCCGGGCCTTCGGGGGTTACATCAGCAATAATGCTTCGTGTGGGATTAAAACTGATATTAATACTCAGGTCGAGAGTCAGGGCAATGGTAACAGCAACGGCCATAATGCTTTCGATACCCAAAAAATGTCTAATCCAGCCGATATGAGGGAGGGCGAATATGGAAAGAGCTGCGAGCACGCCTCCAATGATGATGAAGGGTCGGCGGCGCCCACCCCAAAACCAGACCCCATCAGATATCAAGCCGATAATTACCTGTCCTAGTATTCCGGCCATGGGACCCGCCGCCCAAACAATACCTATTTCATGAATATCAAGATTGTATTTGGTGCGCAAAATCCAGCTTAGCACAGCTATTTGCACTGAAAGACCAAAGCCCATAGCAGTGGCCGGCAAACCAAGTATAAGATAAAAGAGATTTGATAATTTTTTTTGCATTTCTTTCATAAAGCAGCTGAATATTAGGTAGTTTAAAATTCAATAACCATTGCTGAGCTTGAAGGGATTGTTAACTGAGCGTCCCAAAGTATTTCCTTATTACTCACCACATCAAATCCTGTTCTACGACCACCGATCATTTCGCTGTAGTGCTTCATGTCGAGAGATTGAGCTTGATTGCTATAATTGAGAACCACCATGACCGTGTCGCTCGTATTGAATCTAAAATAAACATAAACATTATTTTCAGGAATAAAATGACGCGTATTTCCAGAATGAATAACTTCTTTATTTTTCCTCCATTGAGCCAAACGACGGATGAGATCCCATGCTTTTTGTTGCATTTTATTGCGGCCGGCTGCATGAAAAGCACTTCCGGCATCCTCGCTCCATCCCCCTGGCATGTCGGCTCGCATAGGACCATGCCCCTCCCATTCATAGCCTCTCATCAACATTTCTGTTCCATAGGTTAACTGGGGCATTCCCCTCACTGTATAAAGAAAAGCCATGCCAATGGTGAAACGGCCAAAATCTTCTTTAACCACAGACCAAAATCGACTTAAATCGTGGTTATCAACGAAAACCATATTAAAAGCTGGATCTTGATAAACCAGATCCTGGGCCAGGCAGTAGTAAAGTCGTTCGGGGCCCAATTCCCACCCCTCGTGCGTATCATTAAACGACTCACGTAGGGCAATGTAAAGAGGAAAATCAGTAATAAAATCCATGTGCGGAGCATACCCATCGCGGTTCACAGCATCCCTAAACCAGTAGGCATGGAATGTCTTTTGCTCAACCCAACATTCGCTGACGATACTTAAATCTGGATATTCGAGGCGTATGCGCCGCAACCAATACGACATAAAAAATTTATCGGCATACTGATGAGTATCCATCCGAATGCCGCTTATCCCAGAATATTCGACCCACCAAATCGAATTTTGAATCAAATAATCGGCTAAAAGGGGATCCTGCTGATTGAGATCCGGCATATGGACATCGAACCAGCCGTTGACCATTCGTCTCAAATCAACCTCAGAGGCATAGGGATCGGGTATGGTAGGGGCTCTGAAATTGGACCTTGTGAATTCAGGCCACTGATGAACCCATTGCTGGGTGGGCAAATCTTTCATCATCCAATGGTTATCGCCTAGATGATTGAAAACCATGTCCATAATAATTTTCAACCCTTGACGCGCAGCCGAATCCACCAAAGATCGGTATAGCTCATTGGTGCCCAGCCTGGGATCTATGCGATAAAGGTCAGTAATGGCATAACCATGATAAGAATATTGGGATTGATTGTTTTCCATAACAGGATTGAGCCAGAGGGCCGTCATCCCTAATTCTTTAAAATACGTGAGATGATTGATAATTCCCTGAATATCCCCTCCATGCCGGCCATCGGGATGGAGACGATTGGCTTTTTCAAGCATTTCAGGATGGTTGTCGTTGGAGGGGTCACCATTCGAAAAACGGTCAGGCATCAGGAGGTATACATTGTCGGCGGTAGAAAATCCTTTTCGGCTTGCCGAGCCCGGCTTGCGTTGTCGTAATTCATAAATAACAGTATGAATAACCTTTCCGTCTTTCTTTAAAAGTAATGGATATCCACCCGCAGGAAGTGTAGGATCTATGCTAAGATAGGCAAAAAGGTAATTAGGGTTATCCACGTAAACTGTCCGCAAAAGAAAGAAACCAGGTGTAGAAGACACCAAATCACACCCTTTCAGGTCTTTCCCATAAAAAAGAATTTGCAATTCCTTATGTTGCATACCTACCCACCAGTTGGGGGGCTCTACCCGGCTGATTTCAGGACGTGCTTGACTATTGAAAATGATAAATATCCCTATTACAAATGATAGCCATCGTTTCATAAGCGCAGCGATTAAAAACAAAGTGTAAATCTAAACTTATTTGCTGAATTTCCTTTTCATACATGCAGAATCTGCGGTAATAAATTCAAGAGCAACAGGCCGATTGTCCCACGAAAAGCTCAAAACATTGAATTCTGAAGAATCAGGGGTATAGTCTTTAACGGCAGCTGCGAGACGGTATTTTACATTTCCATGGATCAAAAGCTTTATCAACCGCTGATTGGGTGAGTTTTGAAGACCCAAATTCTCAGATCGAAAACTTAGGTGCAGCGAACGGTAACTTTCTTTGGCAAAAAGATGAATGTGTTCGTAGCGTTTATTTTCAATGGCATGGCTGTCTTCTCCGTCGTCGATATAAATAGAAAATGAAGATTGGTGGGGCTTGCCTAAAGGATAATAATGTATCAGGAGCGTGTCGGTGTTATATTGAGCGGTGTTTTGTATTGGAGGCACCATAGGCAAGAAAGAACCTGCTTTAACGAAAATAGGAAATTCCTCGAGTTTATTTTGAATGGAGAGCCGCCGGTTCCCTTTGTATACTTTATCATTGAAAAAATAATACCACTCGCCTTCAGGCAACCTTACTAAATGCCATTTTTCGTTTTTGTTTACAATGGGAGAGATCAGCAATGAGGGCCCCCAGAAATAGCTCCAATGCTCTAGGTCATTTTGGGGTGCCAGACATGAAGCAAATATAGCTCTGGCAAGGGGAGTGCCGGATTGGGTATTTTCGTAGGCTAGGGTGTAATTATAGGGCAAAAGTTGATAACGAAGTCTCATAAAATACCGAACAATATCCTGGGTGGGTTGGCTATAGAAAATTGGTTCGGAAGGTATACCCGAGCCATGAGGTCGAAGAATGGGCGAAAAACAAGCAAATTGCAGCCAGCGAATGTAAAGTTCTTCGTCAAAAACGCCCTGGGCAAAACCCCCAGCATCCGAATGCACATAGGCTACGCCGCACATCCCCATGTTCAGTAAAATAGGGATTTGAGCTTTAAGCCCGCTCCAGCTGCGGCTTACATCGCCTGTCCAGGGCAGCACTCCATATCGCTGACTCCCCGCAAAGCCGCTGCGGTTAAGATTAAATATGCGTCGGTCCGGGTAATACACCTGATAATTGTCATACAACATTTTATCCCACAAATGACCAAAAGCATTGTGAATGAGCTCAGATGTTCCCGCTGAATAGTATATCCCATCAGGGTGATGCTCAGGTTCAGCCAGATCGATCCACCAGCCTTCCACCCCTTGCTTTAAAAGTGTATCATACTTTTTCCAAATCCAACGCCGAGCCTCAGGATGAGTAACATCAATTACCCCTCCATGACCAAAATAAAACTGCTCAAGTACAAAAGTTTTACCATCCTTAGTTTTTCCAAGTATTCCCAAGCTATCAGCCTCATGCCAGCTGTTTGAACCTTTAACAATATAAGGCTCTGTTATTAAAACCGTTTTTACCCCTTTCCCTTTCCATTCTCTCAACATCTTTACGGGTTCAGGCCAGTGGGGTTGATACCAATCGAGATTGCCCATGGTGTTGAACAAAGAGTTGCCAAACCAAAAAAGATCGATGACCATGGCATCGAGCGGAAAACCAGCCTGAAGGGTTGCGCGGGTTATGCTATCTACTTGATATTGAGATTTGTAAGCCATACGACTTTGCAAATGCCCAAAGGCCCACAAGGGTGGAAGAGGTTGGTGCCCCGTTAGATCGGTAAACCGACGGGTAATTTCATCTATGCTATTACCTGGAATAAGGCAAAAAGAGACACGGCCTCCGCAAGCTTCTAACTCAAGCAAGCCTTGATGCGAAAATCCTATATCGGCCCAGCCTTTACTGGTGTTATCAAAAAACAAGGCATAGCCTGAACCCATGATGAACAGGGGAATACTATAGTTGAGATTCTCTGCCCCAAAGCCATAACCATAGCGAGGTTGATTGCGAAGCTCAAGCCTCCGCCCGAGCACATTCAGTGGAATGGCGCGCATTCCACCCCCAGTTATAAACTTTTCTTTTTTAATATCAAACTTCAGTGAAAAAGCTTCACCCTCCTTTTTTTCCAGACCTAACCATCGTGCTGTTTTTTTTAGTTTATAATAAAAGGTGATTTCAAGAGGATATTCCTGAAGAATAACCTTCCAATCTCCAGCAACGATAACACTATCGCTGAGATAATTAATTTTTAGTCTTCGCAAACCAGGCAATATACTCACTGAGGAATCCACCCCTAAGCGTTGTACTTCTACCACTCCATTTTCATAAAAATTGAAATACCATTGGCCTTCAAGGGATGAAAATGAGAGCGCAGGAGGGTTTGCGTTTGAATCCTTGAGTAATATCTGGTTTTTTGCGGGAATAACGCAAACAAAATACAACAACAGGAAAAATGTGCCCTTTAATGCAGGACAGAAAAAAAAATGGCACAACTTCATTGGATATATCAATTAAGGCATTTGAGTACCGCTTCCATGACGCGGGAACGACTCAGAGGTTTCTCCAAATAGTCGATGCAACCGATGGCCAGGGTGGCTTTGCGTGAAAATTCATATCCAAAAGCAGTTTGCACTACTATAGGAATATCCGGGCATGCTTTCTTGATAATCTCAATAGCTTCTAATCCCGACATATTAGGCATTTTCAAATCCATAAAAATCATGTCAACTGCCTCACAATTTTTTAAACAAATATCCACAGCCTCTTTCCCATCTCGTGCCCATATCAAATGCGCCCCAGTTTTTTTAAGAATAGCTTCCAACAAGTAATAATTTAAATCCAAATCTTCAGCTATCAGGATGGTTTTTCCCGACAAATCCGGATAATCCAATCGAAAAGGGTTGTCGCTCATGTACATAATTGACAGAGTATTTGCATAGTAAATATTGAACCTGTTGGGTGGAAGAATTGCAGCGGAAAATACTTACTGCTTCTGAGGAATATCAAAGGATATTGCAAAGCTCAGCCTGCTTTGTGTAATTCTCTTCGCAGCAATTCTACACCCTTTTGAAACCAGCTCAAAGTTAGAGTTAATTTCAATACATCCAACATTGGGCTTTTCATTCATCTCTCCGAAGATGAGCTGCCCATCTTTTTGTAAAATCTCAAACTCGCTCTCATAGGCCGGTTAAATCTATGAGCATTCTCAAAAGAATGAACTCAAAAATTCTCCATATTTTGGAAATCCCTTTAAACAGTAAGATCAATAAAAAACAGAAAGAGAATGGGAGAATGAGTTACACAAACCAGAAAAAGGCCGTTATTTGGATTGAAACTTAACTTTGAGCAAACCAGTATAGAATATAATATTCAAGAATACTTTTCTTCATTCAATGTCTTAAGCATTGGCTTCAACGAATGTCAGGTAAAGCAAACGATTGCCTCGTGCCATTAATTTTTCATCACTCTAAGCGCTAAAACAGATGCATCCATAATCTTCACCAGAGATTCTTTTCTTAGGCAATCTTTTGAAAAATCTTATGAAGCGAATATAAAATGGTCTTTATGCTCAGGGAGTATTTTCGACAAATACTTTACATCCAGATACTTTGCCTTGAGTGGACACGAGTTGACACTTTTCTTAACTTAACGGAAGTCAGTAGTGCTAATAACTTGCAAAATTTAGCCAGAGCCCAGTCGCGAAAACATTCATTGTAGGCTTACGCAGAAGTAGGCGTTGTGGACAAAACGGATGTGATTGAAATTTTGGTGCTCTTCAATAATCCCATCCAGCCCCGAGCTTTAAATTAGGCCCAAAGCCAATTAACGAAACGGAGTCAAAAAGTCCCAAAAAGTCTCAAACTGAAGCATCTATTATTTTGAAATATTCAAATAATAATTTAGCATTTCTATCAGGGCTTGCATGCGCAGAGGTTTAGCTATATAGTCATTACAACCTGCACTTAAAATTTCATTTCTATCATGAACCATTGCATAGGCCGTTTGGGCAATAATAATGATATCAGGATTAAATTGTCGGATGCGCTGTGTAGCCTCCAAACCACTCATTCCAGGCATATGAATGTCCATTAATATCAATTGGATTTCGGGATGCTGTTTTAATAGGTCTACCACCATTTGCCCGTTTTCGGCTCTTAAGATTTGAGCTCCATATCGTTTCAGCACTGTTTCAAGAAGCTGATAATTGCTATCCGTGTCCTCAGCAATTAAAATTGTTTTTCCTTGCCAGTTAATATCAGTCCGCGAAATAGCAGAAGGCGCTTCGTTTTTTTCATGTTTTACTTTTCTAACAGGGCAAGGAATGACCACATCAAACCGGGTACCCTTACCAGGTTCTGAAAATAAATCGATGGCACCTGATACCTTGTCAATCAAATCTTTAACAATTGAAAGACCTATACCTGCACCTCCAAAAGTACGTGTCATCCCTTCTTCACCCTGCCGGAAATAAGAGAATATATAATTGAGCTCATTTTCCGTAATCCCTTTTCCACTGTCTTCCAAGGTAAACTTTAGTTGTTTTTCTTCAAAAGCCATAGTAACTTGAATGGTGCCTTTTTCAGTAAATTTGACCGCATTCGATAAAAGACAATGAACGACACGAGATATGATTTCATCGTCGGTATAGGCCTCATAACTTTCATTGGGCACGAACGAAACTTTCCAATCTATTGCATTAATATTGGAAGAAGAGGTGAGCTCTCGGAATTCAACAAGTTTTTCCTGCAAAATCAAAGCCGGTTGTATCCATTTCTTATTAAGAACATAAAGCCCCGAACGCAATTTGGAGAGAAGGATAAGATTTTCCCACATTTCGAGCAGGGCACGAGCACTTTGTTGAATCTCATTCACAATTAAAGCACGTTCGGATTCTTTCAGTTCGTTGGCAAAAACCAATTCCACTCCATTAACAATAGCATTTAAGGGGGTTCGTATTTCGTGGCTCATCATAGCCAAGAAATTCGACTTTAAACGTTCGCTCTCCAAGGCTTTTTCTTTAGCCTCCCTTAAACTAGCCAACATCTGATTGCGTTCTGTGAGATCGATAATAATGCCGAGGGTTCCTAAAAATTGCCCCTGTGTATCGAACAAAGGACTGGCCGAAACCTGAACTTCAATAGGGCTTCCATTTTTTTGGTATAGGGTAGCAAAATAGGTTTCCGACTTTCCACTCCTTCTTTTTTCTATCAAGGAAGGTAGTCGTTCAAATTCCTTGAGGTCTATGAGCATTTTCAAGTTTTTACCCTTGAGCTCATCACTTGCAAAACCCAACATTTCGCACAAAGCGGGATTTACATATACAAAATTTTCGTTCGCATCTGCAAAACCCACCCCCAGGGGAATACTTTCGGCCAGGGAACTTAACTTCAATTCTATATTCTTCTGATTTTCAGATATTTCATTGATTCTGCGCTCCAGATTGAGTGAAAAATAACGACTCTCCTTTAATGCCTCCCTAAAGCGCACTTTCATGCGCTTATATCTCCATACCAACCCAACAATAATCCCCAGGGTCAGAAGCAAAAAAGCCAAAAACAGCCCCCCAAATAAAGATAAACGAGCCTGAGATAGAAGAGGGGTAGGTTCAATTTCTCTCTGGTGTTCAACGTAATCAAAAAGAACTTTGGTTTGATTGAGGGAATTAACATTATTGATACTATCCAGAATTTGTTGGCGCTGCCGTTGTATGAAAAAAAGTGAATCGAGACGTCCTTGGGCCAAAAAACACTCGGCCATTCTGTCATAAGAGACTTTCAAAACATAGATATTTCCTGATGACAGTGCAACATGGCTGGCTAGCCGCAGATAATGTAATGCCTGATGTAACCGCCCCATTCGCAACAGATTTCCACCAATGTTATTCAGTGAACTTGCTATAGCAAAATCTCCTTGGGTTATTTCCCTATAGTGAAGTGCTTTTTTATTGTATTCCAGGGTTTTATTTAAATCTCCCTTGAGGTCATAAATATGTGCCAACTTTGTATAAATTTCCCCTAGATAATTATATGCTGTCGCCTCTTCGGCGGGTAAAATATCTTGCTTTAAAATTTTTAGGGCATTATCGAGCTCACCTCTATCGATAAGAATTTGGGTAAGGGTATTATGAATTATAAAAACCTTTGCCATGTCGCGGATACGGAGCAGGCTGTCAGAGAGATTTTCAAGTAAAAGCAGCGACCTATCCGCCGAATCAATTAAAAAAAGTGCGAGGGCGTATTTGGCTTTAGCACGTACTTGGGTTTCAGGATCACGCGCTAGGCTACATGCAAGTAAAGTATATCTATGCATCCGTTGATAGTCCTTCAACTCTTGAAAAATGATGGCGAGTCGAAACAGAATTTTTGCTTGACCCTCTGCATTACCACATTTTTCAAAATGCATGAGAGCACGCGCCAAATGCTCAGCTGCAAGAGATAAATTATTACTGGCATGAAGGCAAATTCCCGATATAAAGTAGGCCTGGGCAATCTCGTGGGATGGCCCATGTATTACCAACCATTTGAGGGCTTCAATACTATATTTAAAAGCCTGATTTATACTCCCATTGACCAGATAAAGGTGGGCTGCGGTGAGCCGAGCCTGGGCTAAAATATGCGGTTGGCCCATTGTATTGGCCGTTTCTTCCATCATGAGGGCATATTTTAAGGCAGTTACATTGTCGGTTCCTTCAAACAATTCTACAAGTTGACGACAAATCTCATATTTTTCCTTTCCCTGAGCACTTAAAAGCCGGGCCAGTAAGTTACTTGCATCTCTGCCCCATGCTATGGAAACCCAAAAAATGAACCCTAATGAAATCCATACATATTTTAACCTGTTAAACATGAGGTTCTATAAATTGATTTTCAAAGATAAGTAGAATAATCCTTAAATGCGTACAGCGCGAGTCAATAAAACATTAAATAGCGTTCATTAAATATCTTACTTTTGCCCACAGATTTTAAAACAACAGCTATGACGCTTATTCGATCTATTTCAGGTATAAGAGGCACTATAGGAGGTAAATCGGGTGAGGGGCTCACGCCCATAGATACCATCAAATATACAGCAGCATTTTGCGTTTTTATTTCAGAAAAATCAGGGAAAAGCGCACCGCATATAGTTTTGGGGCGAGATGCAAGGATATCGGGACCTGCTTTAACCCATCTTGTAAAATCAACATTACAATTTATGGGTGCGGATGTAACAGATATCGGCCTTACCACCACTCCCACTTTAGAAATGGCTGTAACAGCCTTAAAGGCCGACGGAGGTATTATCCTTACTGCTAGCCACAATCCCAAAGAATGGAACGCACTGAAACTTTTGAACGAAAAAGGCGAATTTATATCAGCTGCAGATGGAGCGAGAGTTCTTGCAATTGCAGAAGAGGAATCGTTTGAGTTTGCCTCGATCGAAAAAATGGGAAAATGCGAAACTCGTGAGGACTTGCTGGATCATCACATCCAAAAAATCTTAGCATTACAATTAGTAGATGTAGAAGCCATCGCTCGTCGCAATTTTCGAGTGGCTGTGGACGCGGTAAATTCTTCGGGCGGTATAGCCATCCCCAAGCTTCTAAAGGCCTTGGGCGTAACAGAAATTTACTGTCTCCATTGTGAGCCCAGCGGACAGTTTGCACACAACCCCGAGCCCCTACCCCAACACCTGAGCGAAATATCAAGCTTTATCCGTTCCCATTCCATGGATCTGGGCATTGTAGTTGACCCCGATGTAGACCGCTTAGCCCTGGTTTGTGAAGATGGAAACATGTTTGGAGAGGAATATACGCTGGTGGCAGTAGCCGATTATGTTCTCAGGCATCAAGGGGGGCCCACAGTCTCCAATCTCTCCTCGACACGAGCCCTGAAACTTATCACAGAAAAAGCCGGATACACTTACCAGGCTGCTGCAGTGGGCGAAGTGAACGTGGTAGAAAAAATGAAAGAAATCGGCGCAGTGATAGGTGGAGAAGGCAATGGCGGCGTTATTTATCCCACATTGCATTATGGCCGAGATGCACTTGTGGGTATTGCATTGTTCTTAAGTCACCTGGCCCACACTGGATTAAAAGCCTCTGAACTCAGGAATACTTACCCAAATTTTTTCATTTCAAAGAATAAAATTGACCTCAAACCGGGAATAGACATTCAGCCTATTATAGAAGAAATGACGCGTCGCTATAAGCATTTGCCCCATACCCTCATCGACGGCTTAAAAATAGAATTTGAGGACGAATGGGTACACTTGCGTCCTTCAAATACTGAACCCATCATCAGGGTGTATGCAGAAAGTACAACCGAAGAAAAGGCAAAAGCACTGGCATCAAGAGTTGTTAATGAAATTTACGCTTTGATGGAATAAAGTATTGAGATCATTGATTTTTTAGCTTTATTTTAGCCCGCAAATCCATCGCAATGCCCCGCAAGAAAACAAAAAAGCGCAAACAGATAAAGTTCAGAAAAGTAAGTTTTAAGCTGACTTCCCAGCAAATGAAATCGCTCGAGAATTTTTGTATTCGCAGAGGGACCACACCTATTAAGTTTATTAAAAAGAGTCTTGAGCCCTTTCTCACTCAATACCGCGAGATAAAACCGATACCTCCAACCCCTCATCGCCAGCTTACAATCTTCGATCAGATGATGGAGGCAGGGGAACCCACGTTTAAATACCATTGAGTGAAGCTTCGTAGGGTTGACGATTGATGATGCTGCGTCCCAGAGTAATTTCATCGGTGTATTCGAGCTCATCGCCTACGGCAATCCCTCGCGCAATGGTGGAGAACCGAACACCTGAAGGCTTCAATCGCTTGTATATATAGAAAACAGTGGTATCACCTTCCATGTTGGCAGGCAAGGCAAACACAATTTCGAGAATTCCCCCAGCAGCCACCCGATCAACCAGGCTTTCAATATTAAGGTCGGCAGGGCTTTTGCCCTCGAAAGGAGAGATCTTGCCTCCCAACACATGATACATTCCTCTGTATTGACCCGTATTTTCAATGGCCATCACATCCCTGGCCGACTCTACCACACATACTAAGGAAGCATCACGAGCCGAATCACCGCAAATACCGCAAACCTCTTCGTCGCTAATATTTTGGCAAATCGAACAATAGTGTATATTTTGCCTTAAATCTATAATGGCCTGCCCCAATCGCGTAATGGCAGGTTCTGGTTGGCTAAGCATGTGCAAACAGAGTCTCAGAGCAGTCTTTCTACCGATACCTGGCAAACGAGACAACTCATTTATCGCATTTTCCAGAAGCTTCGAAGGGTAAGTAATCAATGGTTGTAAGGTTTTAAAAAAGAGAGAAAAATAAAAATGAGGTGACCTTCATCAAGACTATGCAAATTTATCCCAATTTTGCACTTGTTGTAAAACGCTCCACATGTATGACAACCCTTATCGGTAAGCTCAGAAAAGCACCTTTCGTTTATCTGCTAATAGCCTTATTCATAATGTCACTACCTCTCAGGTCGCAGGAAACAATAAACCAAACCGATGCCAACGGCAAAAAGCAAGGGCTGTGGCAAAAAAAATACCCCAATGGACATATCAGGTTTGAAGGCCGTTTCGTTAATGACTTACCCACAGGAGAATTCAAATACTATCATGAAAACGGCAAGATAAAGGCCATCATCAAGCATTCGAGCTATGGTAATGGGGCCGAAGCAGAGCTTTACAAC
>CALJNV010000174.1 GCA_937981455.1 uncultured Bacteroidales bacterium
GCAACAAATTTTCATTGTTTATTAAACATTTAAAAGACGAATGAGTTGAGTTCTTATCAAAGTCTTTGAGTACTTTTGCAAATCAATTTTAAAAAGTATGCCTTGTCATACCGTTTTAATTGTAGAAGACGATCTTATCAATCAAAAACTCGTTCAAACCATCCTCCATAACCTGGGCTACAATACACGCATAGCCGATAATGGTATGAAAGCTTACGAAATTGCTATATCCGGAGAGGTTTGTGCAGTACTGATGGACATCGAATTGCCCTTGCTCGATGGCATTAAAACCGTGCAAAGAATCAGAGAATATGAGCGGAAAAATGGGGGCCACATCCCTGTAATTGCAATGACAAATTATTCTGATAAACAAAGAAGGGAAGAATACATCAAATCGGGGATGGATGGCTGCCTAAGTAAACCTTTTAAACCTTTCGAATTGGCTGAAATTCTCAAAAAGTTTGGTATTTAAGCATGAGAGACTTGCCAACTGATTATCCAGAATTTAATACCTGTAAAATATGTCCTCGCAGCTGTGGGGTGAATAGAAACCAGGGGAAAAAGGGCTCTTGCGGTTTGGATGCCCGATTAGCCATTGCCTCTATAGTCGTGCACAGAGGGGAAGAACCTCCCATAAGTGGTCCGCATGGTATTGTCAATGTTTTTTTTATGCATTGCAACCTACAGTGCTCTTACTGTCAAAACAAGCAAATCAGCAGCGTCCATAGTTCTACTTCAGGCCATGAGTATACTGTTATTGAAGCCTGCAACCAGATTTGTAACTTACTTGACGCAGGATGTGGTGCGGTAGGTTTTGTGTCCCCTTCTCAATACATTCCATACATCAAGGCCATGGTTATAGAAATTCGGCAAAGAGGTTATAAGGTTCCTTTTGTATACAATACCCATGGTTACGATCTTGTGGAACAAATTAGAGATTTAGAAGGATATATAGATGTGTGGCTTCCGGATTTTAAATACGCATATGCTGAATTAGGTCAAACATTAAGTCGTGTGAAGAATTATCCTCAGGTGGCTTTAGCTGCACTTAAAGAAATGTATCGACAAAAAGGCAATACATTGGTTATTAATGAAAATGGCTATGTCGAATCAGGAATTATCATCAGGCACCTGGTACTACCTGGATACCTCAGCAACAGCATCAAGGTACTCGACACTATTGCCTGGGAACTGAGCCCTGGAATGCACCTAAGCCTTATGTCGCAATACAACCCGCAATATTACAAGGGTGGTGATCCCTCGCTCAGGCGCACTCTTACAATTGATGAATACACTGAGGTTGTGGACAAATTTTTTGAATTGGGCTTTTATAAAGGATGGATTCAAGCGTTGGATAGTTACGCCTTTTACAATCCAGATTTCGAGCAAATACATCCCTTCGAATAAAGTAGATATTAACCTGCAGCCTTATGCTGGTCGGGACTTTGTTTGGGTTTAAGTATTTGCTGAACGGGAGAAAAATTCTCACGAAGCAGGGGCCAGCGGTCAGGGTGCTGGTCCATAAGGTTTTTAATGCGTTGGTGGTGTTTTTTTAAGGCATCGCTGATAGCTGGTGCTGAAATGGGCTTTTCGCAATGCATACCCAGATTTTTCCCTGTAACAGGAAGATTTTTATCTAACACCATTTGGGTGGCTACCTCGAGCCTATTCAGGAAATCCCAGGTGCGTCTCAATTTTTCTTCTTGCTTGGTTTCAACCAGAATTCCCGGGCTCTCTCTGGTTTGCCCTTCGAAGTGTATATGCCAGTCATAAATAATGATATCGTGGTTCTTATTATCATTAAGTGTGAAGGCAAAAAAACATGCATCGGTAAGTGCCCTGCGTAATTCTCCTATATCTCCTGAATAACTTCGAATTACGTGTTCGGCTTCAGGTGAAAGTTTAATATTAGCCCCTTTCTTAGCAGCAAATTCTTTTATAATATCTAATGATAGGTTTAAAAGGCTTTGGCCAATACTTTTTTGTAACGATTCAAGATAATTTCTTTCCTTTTGTAATTTCTGCGCTAAATACCGGGTATTGCTAACAAATTTCTGAAAATGAATGGTATCTGTGCGAAAAGACTGCAGGGCAGTTATACATACACCATAAGCGATCTCTGCTAAAAGTTCTTTTCGCGAGGTATCAAGTTCCTGCATACCCAAATTAATCCCTTTAATTGTTTTGCGGGGATCAAAGAACAGATATAATAAATCGCGGTTGGAATCTTTGGCACCTCCCAATCTTAGAAGCAAAATGTTCCGGTTCAGCTCATCGAAAATCATTGGCACATACTTGCTTTTACTGGTTTCGAAGGGCAAATCCTCGCTTACCAGCCAATCAAATGCTTTCATCTCACGTCGCCGGGCAAAAAAATAACTGTAAAACTCCCCAATTTCCAATAATTCCATTTGGAAATGATCCTCGGAAACCGATAAAGTGTATCCCTGAAGTTTATTCAGTTCAATGTTATAAAATACGGTTATTAGGCGCTCGAGTCCGGTGAAAGCCGTAGCGACAAATTTTAGCAATCGCAAAAAAGGTTGTTCAAGAAAAGGAAGCTCGGCGCTCATGTTTAAAATTGATTTGGAGTGCTTGTTGAATATTAATTAAGCAAAGTTAATTCAATTAAGTAAAATTTAAGCAAAATTAAGTCATTTAATTTGTTAAGCTTAATTGTAAATTAAGCCTAAAAATAAACTTAATCGTCTAATAAACAGTTTTTTTATTAATTATTTTTGCAAAGAAACAGATCAATTGAAGTATGCGTAGCGAAATTTTTACTGAAATAGAACAAAACCGGTTGCGATTTTTGCAAGAAAGCGCTGAAATCTTAGGCATAAATGAAAAAGTCTACCCGAAGCCTCAAAAGCTTGAAACCACAAAAATAACCCAGCCAACCTCTGAAAGTATTCTTTCAGCAAAACCTCCCTATTCATCATCAACAGCCCCCAAATCCAAAGGTCTCTTACATTCAAAACCAGCAAAGCCTAAGATTTTGAAAACCTTGTCAGATTTCAAGAATCTATTGCGTTAATTCATATTTAGCAAGCTATTGATTATTAATAATTTAATGTTTTATGGCTTGCATGAAACAGAATTTTTTACCTAAGCATTTCAAATCATTATAAAATTTAAGAGGTCTTGGGGCCTTTGATTAAGCGAGTTTAAAAACCATGTGACTGGAATTGAGTACAATCTTTTTTCGATTGGGTGAGTACATCCCTGGCATGTATTTGTGTCATCTGGGGGGCGCATCTTACATCATCAATCTAGGTTGTTTTGATTAACTTACAGATTACCAATAAATAAAGTTCTAAAAGAATAGTTTAGTACTTTTGCAAACTTTTTAAATGATAAAATACCAATGTTTGCTGAACTATCGTTGTGGGGCCTACCACTCATTAATCCGATCAATTTCTCGGAATTGCTCGTACGATTTTGTTTCAATCTGCTTTCGCTGATTATTCTGGTGAGGTATATCTATTATGTTACTGCGCGTAGAAAGACTTACCTATTCACCTACATGCTTATTGGCATAACCATTTTTTCTCTCAGTTTCTTGCTTGAAAATGTTAAACTTGAATTAGGCCTGGCTTTGGGTTTGTTTGCCGTATTTGGTATTATCCGTTATCGAACCGACAGTATTCCGATCAAGGAAATGACCTATCTCTTTGTGGTGATTGCCATTTCAATTATTAATGCCTTAACATCTGGGATCAGCCTGGCTGAACTTATTTTTACAAACGCAGCGATTTTGATATCCGTGGCATTGGGAGAATATTTTTGGATGTATCGACATGAATCGAGCAAACCCATCATATATGATAATCTTGAATACATCAAACCCCAAAACAAAAAACTATTCATTCAGGACTTAGAAAGGCGCACGGGCCTCAAGATTAATAGAGTAGAAGTGGGTCAAATTGATTTTAGCAAAGAAACGGTAAAGTTGGTGATTTACTATTTTTATGATAAAAAGAAAGTGGATTTCTTTGAGGAAAAATCTTTTGATGAAAATAGTTTCCTTACCAAATAATTTCATTCCCTTCCTTTTATGTTTTCTTGTGGGGCCATCGCTGCAGGCCCAAAAAAGGATTTTCCAAGGTAGGCCTTTATTTGCTGATACATCTACCATTAAAGTTGAAATATTTTTACCCATTGATTCAATCGTAGCTGATAATTGCCACAATCCGCGATATTTTAAATCAAGGATTGTTGTAGAGGGGAGTAATGGGGGAAAATCTTTAAAAGCAGAAGTACGAAAACGAGCCAAATTTAGGTGCGATCCCGCCAATTGTTCACTTCCTCCGCTAATGATTAAACTTAACCCCAAAGACGCACATGGAACAATTTTTCAGGGTTGTAAAAAGCTGAAGATTACCCATACTTGTCGACCAGACAAAAAGGGATTCCAAAACCTTGTTTATAAAGAATACTTGATATATCGAATGTATAACCATATAACAGACACATCGTTTAGCGTGAGGCCTGCCATGATTACTTACAGAATTTCTTCAACGGGTAAAACTCTTTACCAATTGTTCGGATTTTTTATTGAGGATGACGATGATGTGGCCAGGCGTGCAAACGCAAAGCTAATCAATGCAATTGAAATTTCTGATCAGCAATTTGAGCCAAGAGCCCTAGCTCTTATGTCGATTTTTCAATACATGATTGGAAATACCGATTATAATACTCAGAGCGCTCATAATATTAAAGTGTTGGCTACCGGAACACACGGCCCGCTTATACCGCTTCCTTACGATTTTGATTGGAGTGGTTTTGTAAATGCCCCGTATGCCCAACCTGCTCTACGCACAGGGCTTACACAGGTTACTCAGCGCTTGTATCAAGGGCCTTGCCCTGCTGATTCCATACTCGCCTGGGTTACCCAAAGATTGCTCAGCAAAAGAGAAGCCATTAGGACCGAAATTGAAGCGTTCAATCGTCTTAGTATGCAAGAAAAGAGGCAAATTCAATATTATCTTCAAAAATTCTTTCGTGAATTGGATAAGCCTTCTCGATTCAAGAAAAGGCTGCAAAAAACATGTAAAAAATCTCCAGGAAATGCAAAATAGCCATTTCATAGGACTTTTAAGTTTCTTTATAATCTTTTTTTCCGCCGTGTCAAAAATTTCCTATTCCCAGCAAGAAGATAAGGCCCTCCTTAAAGCTATAAAAAAAGGCGATACAGCATTTTTAAGGGTTTGGATGGCAGGTGATGAGAATAGGATTGCTTTTTTGACCGGGAAACCAAGCGCTAATTTTATCC
>CALJNV010000175.1 GCA_937981455.1 uncultured Bacteroidales bacterium
AAATATTACAGTGGTGCAATAGCAATCACAGACATATCTGGGAGTTTATCGAACAACACGAAGGACCCGATATTTGGGATTATTTAAGGGAAGTGTGGAAGGTGATGCAAGAAGCCATTCGCAGGGGCATTGAGGAAGAGGGTGTGTTGCCTGGGGGACTCAATGTACCCCGCAAAGCCTCGCAATATTATATTAAACTTATCAGTCATAAAGAAAGCCTCAAACGTCGCAATCTTGTGTTTGCGTATGCACTTGCCGTAGCCGAAGAAAATGCCGCTGGGGGTCGTATTGTAACAGCTCCCACTTGCGGATCCAGCGGAGTTCTCCCTGCCGTGCTCTATATGAACAAAGAAAACTATGATTTCAGTGACATGAAGATACTCCGAGCCTTGGCAACAGCTGGTATCGTAGGTAATCTGGTAAAAAACAATGCTTCTATTTCGGGTGCTGTGGTGGGGTGTCAAGGAGAGATTGGAACGGCATGTAGCATGGCATCGGCGGCAGCATCACAACTTTTTGGAGGAACCCCTCAACAGGTGGAATATGCAGCAAGCATGGGTTTGGAACACTTTCTTGGGCTCACCTGCGATCCTGTAGCCGGGCTGGTTCAGATACCTTGTATAGAACGCAATGCCTTTGCGGCCGCCCGGGCTGTAGATGCTAGTGTATATTCCCTGCTGAGCGACGGGCTACACTTGGTAAGTTTTGATCGCGTGGTGGCAGCTATGAACCAAACAGGACACGACATTCCACCCATTTACAAGGAAACTGCGCAGGGTGGCCTAGCAACTGTTTTTAATAAACCCCTAAAAAATTACCCTTTATGAAAACTAAAGTTGCACTTGTACTCTCTAGTGGAGGCGCTCGAGGATTCGCCCACATCGGCGCGATTCGTGTTCTTCTCGATCATGGTTTTGAAATTACTTCGGTAGCTGGGACCTCAATGGGAGCTATGGTGGGAGGAATTTTCGCCACCGGCCGTTTGGCCACATACCTTAAATGGCTGGAAACCCTTGATAAAAAAACCATGCTCAGCCTGGTCGATTTCACCATTAGCGCCGATGGCATTATTAAAGGCCATAAAGTGCTGGAGCAAATGCAGGAATTGATCCCCGATATCAACATTGAGGATCTTCCGATTCCTTATGCAGCCATTGCCACCGATATACACAATCGGCAAGAAAAAGTTTTTAATAGAGGAAGCCTCTTTGAAGCAATTCGAGCCTCCATCTCAATACCCGGAGTGTTTACCCCTGTCAAAACAGATGGTATGGTCCTGGTCGATGGAGGTGTAGTAAATCCCCTGCCCTTAAACAGGATCACACGGCAGGCAGGCGATATTCTTGTAGCCATTGACGTGAATGGCCCATCAATACTACGCTCAGCAAAAGAAACCCTGAACAAACCTCATAAAAACAACCATGAGTTAAAATTGTTGGAATTGATGCGTATAGGCCAAATCAATCTTTTAAACCGAAAAAAAGAAGAACAGTACACGTATTACCAGTTACTTACACAATCTGCACGTCTCATGCTACAACGCATCACCGACCTCACCCTCCAGCTCTATCCCCCTGACCTTTTGGTAAGAATACCCATGAATGCATTTGGCACTTTCCATTTCTACAAATACCACGAAATCATCGCCGCCGGAGAAAAAGCCACACTCAAAGCCCTTAAAAAAGCAGGCATCATTGCTCAAAAATCCTGAATCCTTACCTGATGAGTATTGCAGGAATAAACCCAGGGGTTTTGCCGAATTATAAAAAACAAGTCACTGGAAAACAAGCCCAAGGACTGTAAAGCCCCTATTAACATTCTTCCCTATAAATCTGTACCTTTGCAAAAAATTTTAAATCAGAAAGATGGCGCATAAGGCAGGTTTTGTAAACATTGTTGGAAGGCCTAATGTGGGCAAATCCACCCTGCTCAACCATATGGTAGGAGAGAAAATTTCAGCGGTAACCTATAAGGCCCAAACCACCCGGCATCGCATCCTGGGCATCATCAGCACACCTGAATATCAGATTGTTTTATCCGACACTCCGGGCATTCTCGATCCGGCCTACAAACTGCACGAGACGATGATGAAATACGTGGAAGGGTCTTTCGACGACGCCGATATTTTCCTGTATATGGTAGAAGCCGGTGAACGCAATCCACCTACTTGGCTCCCCGAGCGATTTCGCCAACAGGGCGTTCCTGTACTGGTGCTAATCAATAAAATAGACCAGATTTCGCCCCATGAGGTGGATACGGAAATTGCCTATTGGAAAGAATTTCTTCCTGAAGCGGAAATCTTTGCCATTTCTGCACTCTACGGTGCAAACCTCGATCAGGTAAAAAAACGAATCATAGATCTACTTCCTGAAAATCCTCCATATTTCCCTAAAGACGAAATATCCGACAAAACCGAACGATTCATCGTTTCAGAGATCATTCGTGAAAAAATATTTTTAAATTATCGCAAAGAAGTTCCTTATCATACAGAGGTTATAGTTGAATCATTCAAAGAAGAAGACAACCTAACACGCATCAGCGCAACGATATATGTTGCCCGCGAATCCCAAAAGATAATCATCATCGGCAAAGGAGGAGAGGCTATCAAAAAAGTAGGCATCGAAGCCCGAAAAGACATCGAAGCTTTTGTAGGAAAAAAAATTTTTCTGGAACTTTCGGTGAAGGTTGCCGAAAATTGGCGCGATGACCCTAAAGCGCTGCGCCGCTTTGGTTATGAAGTATAGAAATTAAAAAGGAAGATAAACAAGATGCGTTCGAATATTTTGGCCATAGTAGGAAGGCCCAACACCGGAAAATCAACTCTGTTTAACCGGCTTATTGGCGGGAGGCAGGCCATTGTGGACCCTACCAGCGGAGTTACCCGCGACCGCAACTACGGCCATAGCGACTGGAATGGCATTTCCTTTTCGGTAATCGACACCGGAGGTTATGTGGAAGGCTCGGACGATATTTTTGAAGAAGAAATCCGCAAGCAGGCCCTGTTGGCCATCGAAGAAGCCGATGTGATCCTTTTTCTTACCGATGGTCGCGAAGGCCTCACCCCCCTCGACCAGGGCGTGGCCGACCTGCTTCGAAAAACCACCAAACCAGTCTTCGTAGGCGTTAATAAAATCGACGACCCTTCATTGACAAATCTTACCGCGGAATTTTACGCCCTCGGGCTTGAAAACGTGTATCCCGTATCCGGCATTACTGGTAGTGGTACGGGCGACCTGCTCGACGCCATCGTCAAGCACTTTAAACCTATTCGTGAAGAGGAAGATAGCGACGACCTCCCGCGCATTGCCGTAGTAGGTCGGCCCAACGTAGGAAAATCATCTCTCATCAACGTGCTCACCGGTCAGGAGCGCAACATTGTAACCCCCATTCCGGGAACTACCCGCGATGCCATCGACACCCGCTACAAAGCTTTTGGCTTCGATTTTTACCTGGTCGATACCGCCGGACTCCGCCGTAAGGGAAAAGTGTCGGAAAACATTGAATTTTACTCCGTGATGCGCTCCATTCGGGCCATCGAAAACAGCGACGTGTGCATTCTGATGGTGGATGCCTCCATAGGCTTCGAAAACCAGGACCTCAACATCTTTTCCCTCATCAAGAAAAACCACAAAGGCGTGGTGATTGCCATGAATAAATGGGATCTGGTGGAAAAAGACCACAAAACCCTGAAACAATACGAAGAATACATTAAAAGTCAGATCGCACCTTTTACCGATGTACCCATTGTATTTACATCGGTAACGGAAAAACAGCGCCTGCTGAAGGTACTCGAATGGGCCGTGAAAGTGTATCACAACCGAAAGAACCGAATCAGCACCTCTAAACTCAACGACACCCTGCTGCCTATCATCGAGCAGAATCCACCGCCCATGGTTAAAGGCAAGCGGGTGAAAGTAAAGTATATCACGCAGTTGAAAACCTTTTATCCGGCCTTTGTATTTTTCTGTAACCATCCGCAGTATGTGAGGGAAGACTATAAACGCTTTGTGGAAAATCAGTTGCGCGAGCATTTTGAATTTACCGGAGCCCCCATGGAAATCTATTTCAGAGAGAAATGACAGAGAAAGAAAGCGTGCGGATTGACAAGTGGCTTTGGGCCGTGAGGTTGTACAAAACCCGCAGCCTGGCCACCGAAGCCTGTAAGGCAGGCAAAGTGAAGATAGAGGGCCAGTCGGTGAAGCCCTCGCGCGAGGTGAAGGTGGGCGACGTTTACACCATCAACCTGGGTACCCTCAACAAAACCGTAGAAGTGAAAGCCTGCCTGCACAACCGGGTTTCGGCCAAGCTGGTCCCCGACTACCTTACCGACCTCACCCCGCCCGAGGAATACGAGCGACAGCAAATGATTCGCGAAATGAACAGCGAGAAACGGCCTAAGGGAACCGGTCGTCCCACCAAACTGGAGAGAAGGCTTATTGATAGAATGAAAAATAAGAATTAAAAGCAACAGGTATATTTATAATACCAGCTCTAAAGCCCAACATAGCACAAACCAAATTAACCAGATACAGGCAATAATCTATTTGCAAATCATTTACACAAGATTGAAAAAAATTTTTAAAGAAATCTTGACAAAGCAGTTTTTTTCTTATATTTGCAGCAGTAAGGTTTATA
>CALJNV010000176.1 GCA_937981455.1 uncultured Bacteroidales bacterium
GAACCAATTGCCTAAAAACCATCAAACCTGCACCCCCTTTGTCAAAAGTAATTCTTTCAATTTCTTCTTTTGAGGGCTTCCCTTTTTGCGTGCAGCTTTCAAGCTCTATCAGGCTGATACGATTAATCCAATAGAGCAACCCATCGGGCATGGGAGCAGTTTGCATGATGAGATGATACAATTGGTGAATTAATCGCCCAATAGGGTTGGAAGTCTCAGGGGGAGGAAATACAATAAGTTGCTCTTTCAGCCAGTTTTCGTCGTAAATCATATCAAAAAAAGCAGTAGAGGCCCCTGCAAGAGCTAGCAGCTTTTTTTGTTCTTTATTAGGATGTAATCCATGAAGTTGGTAAAGCAATGAACCAAAAAATGGAGCAAGGCTTGAGGTGTAATATTTTACCCTGTATTGAAGTCTTTTGGCTTGGTCCTGAGGTAAAATGGAGTAAATTTCAGAAAAAAGCGGACGAATCTGTCGGGAATAAAGCTTTTGGAAATATCGTTGTAAAAAATAAAATCTAAGCGCTAGAATGAGAAAACTTTTTCCATTATGAAGTTTAATCCCATTCATGCTAAGGGCCTATCAGCTTTGAAAGACGATGCGTATGGCCTGATCAGGGGTGAGGCCCAACAAACCGGCAGCATTTCCTTTATTGATGGCTATTTGAAGAAGCCCTGTAGATGAAAACAAGGCTAGGATTTCCCCTTCAGGTACATCACCGTAGGCATCTGAAATGCGAGTAATCTTGTACCGTGTGTATCCCAGCTCTATCGTAAATTTACGGTTCGCCACTACTTTGTTAAAAAGCTCTTGGGTGATGTTAGTAAATACATTTTCATAGCGGTCTATGTAAATGATTTTTCCGCTAATCCCTTGATCGTTAATAATAGGTCGGAAGTGTTCCTTTGCATTGAGTCCCTGACGAGGTTCACCCAGGTCATCCATACTTTTGCCCCGTGCCAGATGAACTGCAGCCTTTACAAATACATCGCGTGTGCTAAAAGTATAAGTGGAGCCATCCTGCGGAATTTCAAGTTCGACTAAGGCATCGGGTTCACGGTCAAATACCAGGCTGAATACACCATTATCAGCGCCTATAAAATAATGTCCATCAATGGCAAGAGCAATATGAGGAGTAAGCAAGCCAGCCTCTGTATTGATGCCCACAATATGTATGGTGCCTTTAGGAAACGTTTTCCAAGTGTTTCGTAAAATAAAGGAAGCCTGGCCAATGTCGAAAGGAGGTATCAAATGACTGATATCCACTACGATTGCATCGGGCATACGACTTAGCAAGGCGCCCTTTACCGCCGCAAGGTAAAAATCCTTGATTCCCCAATCGCTGGTGAGTGTGATAATTGCCATTTTGAATGCTTTAAGGCGCTGTTTTTTGGTGTAAATTTGTGCTTCAAAAATACGAAAAACATTAGCGCAGCCTTTTTATTCAGTAGTTAATACCTTTTAATGAACGAAAGAATAATATCCATAGAATCATACAGCCCGCTAGAAATTTATGGGCCTAATGACCGGTACCTCAATCTTTTAAGAAACCGATTTCCGAGGTTAAAAATTATAGCTCGGGGCGATGTGTTAAAATTAATCGGTGAAAAAAACGATATAGAAGTCTTTGACCACTTATTTGGTCTCATTTTGGTGCATTTCGATCAGTTTGGCCGTCTTACCGAAAACGATGTTTACGAAATCATTGGTTCTGACAATGATCAAATGTACGAACAGGTGAGGCTCAAAGAAAACAGTGATGTGTTGGTTTATGGTAACCATGGGCTGCAGGTAAGGGCGCGCACGGTAAATCAGCGCTTGCTGGTTGAAAGTAGCATGAAAAACGACATGGTATTTGCCATAGGACCGGCCGGCACGGGCAAAACCTATACGGCGGTAGCTTTGGCAGTGAAAGCCTTAAAGAATAAAGAGGTAAAACGCATCATATTAACCCGCCCGGCTGTGGAGGCTGGTGAAAATCTGGGTTTTTTACCTGGCGACCTTAAAGATAAACTCGATCCTTATCTGCAACCGCTTTACGATGCGCTGCGCGACATGCTACCAGCTCAAAAGTTGCTTACTTATCTCGAGGATGGTACCATTGAAGTAGCTCCCCTGGCTTTTATGCGAGGTCGCACGCTCGATCATGCTTTTGCCATACTCGACGAAGCACAGAATGCAACCCTTAATCAGTTGAAAATGTTTTTAACCCGCATGGGGCGTAGTGCCAAGTTTATTATCACCGGCGACATTACCCAAATAGATTTACCCCCCTCGCAAACCTCAGGATTGGTGCATGCTATTCGTATTTTACAGGGAATTCAGGGAATAGATTTTGTTTTTCTTGACGATAGAGACATTGTTCGTCATCGATTGGTGAAAGCAATTATCGAGGCCTATGGCCGCGATGCCGACCCTCAGCGAAAAAATCAAGAATTTTCCAATAATCAACACCATATCACTTCAGAAACGGATGAACAAAACGCTTAAGGAAACGCATTTTACTTTTCCCGGCCAAACAGGTTTTTATAGAGGCAAGGTTAGAGATGTATACTTTGTAAATGATTTACTTATTATGGTAGCCACCGATCGCATTTCGGCTTTTGATGTGGTCTTGCCTCGAGCTATTCCATACAAAGGTCAGGTGCTTAATCAAATTGCTAATTATTTTCTGGATGCATTGGCCGGTGTTGTGCCTAATTGGAAGTTAGCATCTCCCGATCCGGTGGTTACTATTGGCCGCAAATGCCAGCCATACCCTCTAGAAATGATTATCAGGGGATATCTTTCGGGAAGTGCCTGGAGAGCCTATAGGGCCGGGGCGCGTGAAATATGCGGGGTGCATTTGCCCGAGGGCATGCGTGAAAATCAACGTTTTCCCCAACCCATCATCACACCCACCACCAAGGCAGCAGAAGGCCATGACCAGGACATTTCAAAAGAAGAAATAATCAAACAAGGGTTGGTTTTATCTGAGGAATATGCGATGATTGAAAATTATACGCGTAAGCTTTTTGAAGAAGGAACCCGCATGGCTGCCTCAAGGGGCCTGATTTTAGTGGATACAAAATACGAGTTTGGCCGCTCCTCCGATAGCATTTTTCTTATCGATGAAATTCATACACCCGATTCGTCTCGTTATTTTTATGCCGATGGTTATATGGAAAGGTTCGAAAAAGGTGAACCCCAGCGACAACTTTCTAAAGAATTTGTTAGGGAATGGTTGATGCAAAAGGGTTTTATGGGTCGCCCCGGAGAAGTTGTTCCCCCTATGGACGACGATTGGGTACAACAAATTTCGCAGCGTTACATAGAACTTTATGAGAAAGTTACCGGTCAGCTTTTTGTTCCTGCCTCCGACGAACGCCCTGAAGATAGAATATATGAGAATATTTTCAGCTGGCTTGAGAAATTCCAAAAACAGTTCTAAAGTTTCGATTTTACAAGTAATCGGTAACCTGTTCCGTGTATGTTCTCTATTTCTATATCTGGGTCCTGGTTCAAATATTTCCGGAGCTTGGTTATAAATACGTCCATGCTGCGGGTAGTAAAATAATTGTCGTCGCCCCAGATGTTTTTCAAGGCCAGGTCACGAGGTACCACTTCATTCATGTTTTGGCAAAGCATTTTTAAAAGTTCTGCTTCCTTGGGACTTATTTTACGGCTTTCGTTGTCTAGTGTGATAATTCGTAAAAAAGAATCAAAACGATATTTTCCAATGACAAATTCCCGTTGTTCTTCTTTTTTGGCTTTATGTCCATGGCGCTTCAAAATAGCCTTCATTTTATAAAGTAATACCTCTGAGTCGAAGGGTTTGGTAATGTAATCGTCGGCACCTATTTTAAAGCCTTCCACAACGTCGGATTTCAAAGTTTTAGCAGTTAAAAAAATAAGAGGTATGCTAGGTTGTAAACGTCTGATTTCTCGGGCTATACTGAATCCATCCACTTGTGGTAACATCACATCTAAGATACAAATGTCGAAATTTTCTATAAGAAAAGCATCAACCGCTTGCTTTCCATCATCCACCCAAGTCACTTCATAGTCGTTAAGTTCAAGATAAGACTTCAGGATGGCGCCAAAATTTAAGTCATCTTCTACCAAAAATACTCGTACAGGTTTATCACTCATGGTCATCATTTCTTTGCGGTAACTCAATAATGAATTCGCTGCCTTTGCCAGGTTCACTTTCTATTCGAATATCGCCACCTGATGCAGTTATTATGGCTTTCACATACGATAACCCTAATCCAAAGCCTTTTACATTATGAATATTTCCGGTGGATTTTCGGTAGAATTTCTCAAATGCGCGGGCACGGGTTTCACGATCCATCCCCAAGCCATGGTCTTTTACTTTGATAATAAGCTTATCCGCTTTATTGTATGTGCTTACCTCTATATCAGGTGTATCTGGTGAATATTTATTTGCGTTGTCCAGTAGATTAAACATTACATTAAGAAAATGAATTTCATCCACTTTTGCTATCGGTTTTTGTGCTTCGAGCTGGGAGGTTATCTTTCCTCCTCGTTTTTCAACCTGAATAGAAATGTTTTGGATGGCCTGTTGAATTAGGTCGTGCACGTCGAGGTCTTGCAAATTAAGGCCGAAATCTTTTTTTTCAATTAAGGCCATGCGCAGCACACTTTCCACCTGAGTATTCATCCGTTTATTTTCTTCTTTTATAACTTTTATGTAGTAATGAATCTTTTCGGGATCATGGATAATACGAGGGTTTATGAGACTATCAGCGGCTAGCGAAATGGTTGCTATAGGCGTTTTAAACTCGTGGGTCATATTATTGATAAAGTCTGATTTGATGTCAGAAATTTTTTTCTGGCGGAGAATTACAAAAATACTCACTACAAAAGTTATAACAATAAAAAGTGTAAAAGCGGCCGAGGCGAGTACCATCCAGCCTAGATTTTTCATCAGGTGCATCTGGCGTGTAGGGAAATAAAGCAGTATTCTGTCGTTGGAGCTTAAAAAGCGTTCCATGAAAAGAGGAGCTTCATACATCTTCAGAGGGTTGTGAAGACCAAATTCTGGGCTTTGGGTAAGCGTGTCGTTGGGCGGGCCTATAATGGCAAACTCAAAAGGTAGGTCGATACTGTGGCTGTGTAGCTCACGTTTGAGAATTTCGGATGTTGCAGGTATATTGAGCCTTGCTTTGGCTGGGCTGTGTAGTGTTTTAATCTCAAGGGTTAAGCGGTTTAGGGCATCGGTAAGCCATGCGGTCCTTTGTTCCAGGAAACGAATGCGGTCTATATGCCGCTGCCGCTCCTCCTGTTTTTGATGAAAAAATATGGGTTTGCCTGATGGTCTTCGAGGCGAATTGAAAAAAATTTCAGGAAAAAAGTTTATGAAATCACCAAATTCAATACGCAAGAATTCCTGCTGTCGCTGAATGAGTTCTCTGTAATAAGGGTCTGTTGGAAACGTAAAAGGAATAGCGGACTGAGCTACTATATTTTCATATTCAGCATTTATCTTTTCAAGGTCTGAGTTAGTTAATGTATCAGAATATTCTGAATAAACGATTACCTGGTTTGCTCCACCGTGGCCTTTTATCATTTGTTGTTTGTATTTAATCACTACTGGCTTCTGCCGCTTGGTTGCCCTCAGCGAGTCCTTGGTTTTATTTAGTGTTTGCCTTGAATTGTGGGTCGCCCACAAGGTATCAGCCATGCTGCGAACCCGCATCTGGTCAGAAAGAAACAAGAGGGCCTGGTCGCGCTCCAGTCGACGGGCTGTCTCTACAATTGAAGCCATCACATCTCGGTCAAATTGTTGCTCCTGCATTTCGTACATTTTACGAAACCAGATATACTGCAGGAATACAACTCCTACCAGTGATAAGGCACTTAATAGAATGACAAATCGTATTATTCTTCGGTTCATATTGCAAAGTTAGAGGCTTTATCTCCAGTGCATATTACCCTTAACACTATTTAACTATGTTTAACCGCTCGTTAACCTAATGATTTATAGTCCTATAGTAGTTTTGCGACAATGAAATCATCAAAAAATCATAGCCATGAAGACCATTCAAAAAGGGATTAAGCGATTCATCCTTTTTTTAGTTTTTGCTGTTGGGGCTATACCGCTGGTAGCCTTTGGACAGTCTAAGTTCGAAGACCATCTCACAGAGCTATTGGCCGATGACCAGATTAGTGCAATTATTTTTGACGACGATGAGCCTGATCCTTTTACCCTGCCCGATTTCGATGAATTTTTTATCCCCGACCCCGCTTTAAAAGACCAAATTACTCCTTTCGATGAAGAATTTCCTCCAGACCCTGCAACAATGGAGAGAATGGAGTTGGCTATTCATAAAATGTATGAAGCCATGCGAAGATTTGAACATGAAATAAGGAGGTTCCATCGGTTTTGGCCCCAAGAATGGGAAATGTTAGAAGAAAGAATGGAATCTATGCCGCCATTGCCTCGTGATCCTAAAGAATTTATGCCACATTTTTTTCCAAAACGTCCTATCATACTTAGGAAACACTTTTGCACTGATAGAGAAATAGATAGAGGAGATACCATAGCAAGTGTAACAGTTTTGAGGGAAAGTCGGGGGGATACCGTAATCAGAAAAATCGTTAGGGTTATTACAAAAGAAAGGGGGAAAGATGCTGATACCGTAGTTACGGAAAGGTTAATAGTGCCTAGCAAGCATTTTTCAAGGCCTGAAAGATATTGGAAGACATTCCGTATCCCTGGCCCCCTAAAAGCTGTTGATTTGAGTCAAGAAGACCTTAATAAGCTCGCCAAATCGGCTCTGGCCCCTTATGCTCCTGCTGACCCCTTAGGTATTCCTGAAGTTAA
>CALJNV010000177.1 GCA_937981455.1 uncultured Bacteroidales bacterium
ACTATTATCGTGGCACGGGGTGTATATCACATGGTTCACATGGTGAGAGCATTAACTCAACTCACGGAAAAACAAAACACTGGGCATGGGAAAATTGTAGTTGGCGAGAAGCAGAGTTCAATGGGAGTGAGAGATCGTTAAGACTTCACACTGAGAGAATTGCAAACAATAATGCAAGAAGTAAAAAAATGGAGAGTTTAAGCATAGCGGTTCAAGAGTTTTTTTAGTTGGAAATAATCTTTGCTCTTGGGATCGCAAAGCCTCAGCGTATCGCTGCTGTGATAAACAGATTTGAAATGTTGATTCACCATGGGTGATTTTAAGTTGTTATTTTCTGAAGAATTTCTTCTTTTGAAATCTCTTAAAATAAGATTTAACTGTTCTTTTGCAGCCATACATCAAACGTTTGCAACTGTACTCATCAACTAATCTTATGCCGAAAACACCAAGCAAATTATAATCAATTACTTATATTTTATGTAAATGTATTTTAAGCCTCCATTTTCATAGTGTTTCAATAAGCTAAATAAGTTAGCAATAAAGGATTATGCACAGCTAGGCCTTTTGACTCACACAATCAACAAAAAATCCGAAAACGGACAAAATGTCCGTTTTCGGATAGTGTATTAAATACATTTTAAAATATCAATCGGGGATATTAAAGCGTGATTTTAAAGCATCAACATAATCTAATTTTTCCCAGGCAAAAAACTCAACTTCTTTGAAGTATCGTTCTTTTCCTGTTTTTTTGTCGACGCGTGTAATAGTATTTTCGTCCTGATAAAAGACTTCAATTTCGCGCTTAAAGGGTTCGCGGCCGAAGTGTCCGTATTTTGCAGTGGGTGTGTAAATGGGATTAAGTAAACCCAGACGTTTGATGATGGCATAGGGGCGCAAATCAAAAATCTTGCTGATGATCTGAGCTACTTGTTCATCGGAGAGGGTATTTCCTTGGGCATCTTTAACCTTGCAGGTTCCAAATGTATTGACATAAAGACCTACGGGATTTGCAACACCAATAGCATAAGCCACCTGCACAAGAACTTCGGAACATACTCCAGCAGCTACCAAGTTTTTAGCGATATGACGCATTGCATAGGCGGCGGAGCGATCAACTTTTGAGGGATCTTTCCCAGAGAAGGCGCCCCCACCATGAGCTCCTTTTCCACCATAGGTATCAACAATAATTTTTCGGCCGGTTAATCCAGTGTCACCATGAGGGCCTCCAATCACAAATTTACCGGTGGGATTAACGAGCAAAATGAAATTCCCGTCGAATAATTTTGAAACACGCTCAGGGAGCTCTTGTCGAACGCGCGGAATAAGGATATTAAGAATGTCGCGTTTGATGGTTTCTTGCATTTTCTCCTCTGCTGCCTTTATGGCTTGCGCAGAGTCGTCGACAGGCTGAATAAATTCGTCGTGCTGGGTTGAAACAACAATGGTGTGGATACGTAAAGGTGTTCCCTTGTCGTCGTATTCAATAGTAACCTGAGACTTGGAGTCAGGCCTCAGGTAGGTCATCTCTTTGCCCTCTTTGCGAATATCGGCCAGTCGCTGAACCAAAAGATGAGCCAATTCGATGGGCATGGGCATGAAATTGTCCATCTCGGCACATGCATAACCAAACATCATCCCCTGGTCACCGGCACCTTGTTCATAGGGGTCTTCGCCTTTGCGCACCACCCCCTGAAAAATATCGGGTGATTGTTCATGAATTGCATTAAGTACACCACACGATTCGGAATCGAAACGATACTCCGGCTTGGTATATCCTATTTCGCGAATAGTGTTACGTACAACATCCATAATATCCACATAACACTCGGTGCGCACTTCTCCCCCTACAATGGTGAGTCCGGTGGTTACAAATGTTTCGATGGCAACTTTCGAGTTTTTGTCCTTACTCAGAAAAGCATCCAATAAAGCATCGGATATCTGATCAGCTACCTTATCAGGATGGCCTTCTGATACAGATTCAGAAGTAAATAAATATCCCATTACATTAATTTTTTTGGTTTAACATGAAATGGGGAAACTGATTGAGGCTGAGTAAAAAAAACATTGTTTTAGCATTTTTTTACGTGGTTGCAATCAATCAAATCTCTCCACACCCCCTGGTTTTCAGTGGGCGGGCAAAGATAAAAGTTTTTTCATAATTTAAAACTACCGCCCTGAGGTTATTTCCCTAAATATATTTTCCAGCGAACGCTGGTTTTCACTCATCGAAAGTACGGTAAGATCATGGTCAACGGCATATTTGAATATGGCGGCACGAATGTCTACCTCTCCCTTGCTGAAAATCAAACAGCGAGGACCCTCTTGGTGTACTTTCAAAACCCCAACACTACCCTTCAAGCTGAGCAAATCTGCTTTTTTATCAAATTCTACCTGGATGATTCGGCTACCTCCTGTATAGCGGCTCAGATTCTCGGTCTTGTCATCTGCCACAATTTTACCTTTGTTAATAATGATAACACGATCGCACACAGCTTCAACTTCTTGCATAATGTGAGTCGACATAATGACGGTTTTTTGCCGACCCGCTTTCTTAATTACCTCCCTAATTTCAACCAACTGATTGGGATCGAGGCCTGAGGTCGGTTCATCAAGTATGAGAACCGAAGGATCGTTGAGCAAGGCCTGGGCCAAACCGACCCTTTGCCTAAAGCCTTTCGAAAGCTTGCCAATGGTTTTATGAATTTCAGGTGCCAGTCCGGTTATTTCTATGATCTCATCAATTTTTGACTGAAAATTTCGAATTTTATAAATGCCCGCTATAAAAGCCAGGTACTCTTTAATGTACATTTCAGGGTACAATGGATTATTTTCTGGGAGATAACCCAACTTTTTCCTAATTTCTAAAGAATTGTCTTTAATATTCAATCCTTCAACCCAAAGTTCTCCACAGGTTTGCGGAATAAAGCAGGTAATAATTTTCATCAAGGTCGACTTGCCAGCCCCGTTGGGTCCCAACAGACCGGTTATCTCTCCTTTATGAATTGAGAGGTTGATATCATCCAAGGCTTTCTGTTCTCCGTACAATTTGGTAAGATGGCTAATTTCGATAGACATGAATCGAGAGTTGAGTGGGCACAAAGTTACAGCAAGCGACTGATTAAAGAAACCAGTTCGGGAAAAGCCCAAAAAATGTTGTTACCAGGAAATCGTAACATGATAGGATATTCACCCCAGCGACGATGAAGGGCAAAGGCATTGGAGCGGTGTGCCTTCCAAATATAATAAATATACCAAAGGGGTTCGGCGCCCCATCGAAGGTCTTTTTTTTTCTTAGAAATAAAACTGCGGCGAGGTATATCGAGATAAATGCCCACATGAAGTTTATTGAATATCTCGGGGACATTCAAAACAAAAAGGCCCTCAATTATAACGACCTGAACATATTGTTGTGTCTCTCTCCAGTTTTTATCAAACGAATCCCAGTCGATACTTTCAGGAATTTCCCAGTTGATATGGTTTCGGATATGCGGGATCTTTTCAGGGGGGAGAACGCAATCGTCGAGACAGATGATGCGGGTGGTAAAGGGTAAATTTTCTTTCAAAAAGGTTGAAAAGGAAGTTTTGCCCGCACGACTGCTTCCCCCAACACCCAGAACCAGCGGGTGAACAGGCCTATGCCAAAGGATTTTATCTTCAATAGAGTTCATCTAAGGGGCACATCAAAGGTACTATGGTGCAAAAGTAGAGATTAGGAGATTAACAAACCTCTGAAAATGTTGATAATTTTTTTAATAAAAATATTGGTCTTAACAAAATTATTATCTACCTTTGCACCCCTTTTTGAACCGTAGAGAATACTAAAAGAAAGCATCAAAATAATGGATACATTAAGCTACAAGACGGTAAGTGCCAATAAACAAACCGTCAAAAAAGAATGGGTTCTCATCAATGCTGAGAATTTGGTGGTAGGGCGGCTTGCATCAGAGGTTGCAAAACTTCTCAGGGGTAAGCACAAACCATACTACACCCCGCATGTTGATTGTGGGGATCACGTAGTGATTATCAACGCTGAGAAGGTAAGATTTACAGGTCAAAAGATGACCGACAAGCAGTATGTTCGTCACACTGGATATCCCGGGGGGCAACGATTTGCCAGCCCGAAAGATCTCATGGTAAAAACCCCTGAACGTATTGTAGAACATGCTATTAAGGGTATGCTGCCCAAAAACAGACTGGGACGTCAAATGTTCAGAAATCTCCACGTTTACTCCGGAAATACACACCCACATCAGGCCCAGCAACCGGTAGAAATCACAATAAACGAAGCAAAATAAAGCATGGAAGTCATTAATACCATTGGCAGAAGAAAAACTGCAGTGGCCCGAATTTATTTAAAAGAGGGCAAAGGCCAAATTACAGTTAATGGCCGCGACTTTAAAGATTACTTCAACACAGAAGTTTTGCATTATAAGGTAATGCAACCCTTTGAGCTCACTTCCACACAAGGGAAGTATGATGTAAAAGTCAATTTGGTAGGCGGGGGAATAACCGGACAGGCAGAAGCGCTGCGTCTGGCTATTTCGAAAGCCTTATGCGAAATTGACGAACAATATCGCCCTGTATTGAAGCAGAATAGCCTACTTACCCGCGATCCCCGTATGGTGGAACGCAAAAAGCCCGGCCGTCCGAAAGCACGCAAGCGTTTTCAGTTCTCTAAACGATAATCTTTGCTTGCTATTGGAAAAGTGGTGTTTAGTATCTAAATTTCTAAGACTGCTGCCTTTGCAAGAAGCCCAGCACTACTTAGAAATTGCCTCTATAGAACGTAAACCTAAATCATACAAATCAAATGCCTAAAGTAACATTCGAAGAATTATTAGATGCTGGCGTACATTTCGGACATCTGCGCCGCAAGTGGAATCCTAATATGGCTCCTTATATCTTTATGGAGCGCAATAAGATTCACATCATCGACTTGTATAAAACCATAGCCAAACTCGATGAAGCAATGGCTGCCTTAAAACAAATTGCGAAATCGGGTAAAAAAATTCTTTTTGTGGCTACTAAGAAACAAGCCAAAGACATTGTAAAAGAGCATGCAGAACGGGTAAAGATGCCCTACGTTGTAGAGCGCTGGCCAGGTGGTATGCTGACCAATTTTGTAACCATACGCAAGGCTGTTAAAAAGATGACTACGATCGACAGCCTGATGAATAGCGACAGCTTTTTAACCATGTCGAAGCGCGAGCGTTTGCAAATTGAGCGCGAGAGATTAAAACTCGAGAAAAACCTGGGTTCAATTGCAGATCTTCGGGGTTTGCCCTCGGCTATTTTTGTTGTAGATATTTTGAAGGAACATATTGCTGTAGCCGAAGCGCGTAAATTAAACATCCCCATATTTGCCATGGTAGACACTAACAGCAATCCTCTGCTTGTAGACTTCCCTATCCCAGCCAACGATGATGCCTCCAAATCGATAGCAATCATCGTAAAACTGATGGCTGATGCGATTGAAGAAGGCCTCAACGAGCGTAGAATGGACAAAGAACAATCTGAAATAGAAGAAGCGGAGGAAGGTGAAGAAAGAGTCGATATGAAAAGCCATGAGACTATTGATGATGAAGAAGATAGAAACCTTGCCCCTAAGACTATAAAAATCCAAACAGGTGAGGAAGAAGAGGAAGAGGTTAAAGGAAAGCGCCCCCGCAAGGTGATTACCAAGAAACGTTAAACTTGTTAATAAATTTAATGAAATACTTAAAAAACTATACTTTATGGCAATCACTGCTGCTGATGTAAACAAATTGCGCCAGATGACCGGTGCAGGTATGATGGACTGCAAAAAAGCTCTCGAAGAAGCCCAAGGCGATTTCGAAGCCGCGATAGATATTCTCCGTAAAAAAGGACAAAAAGTTGCCTCCAAGCGCGCTGACCGCGCAGCATCAGAAGGCATTGTGCTAGCTGCAACCAATCCCGAAAAAACTTTTGCAGCTGTTATCATGGTAAATTGCGAAACCGATTTTGTGGGTAAAAACGATGAATTCACAGGACTGGCAAAAAAACTCCTTGAAAAAATTATTGAACAAAAACCCTCAAGCCTTGAAGAAGCTCGTCAATTAATACTCGATGATCGCACCTTTGATGAGCACCTGACAGAATTGATAGGAAAAACCGGCGAAAAAATGGAATTTCCCGCCTACCACTTCATCGAAGCCCCCGTTGTGACTGCATACAATCACCAGGGCAATCGTTTGGCTACTATTTTAGGTCTTGACAAGAAGGTCAACGACGAAACATATACTCTTGCCCATGAAGTAGCCATGCAGGTTGCAGCGATGAACCCTGTAGCTATAGACAAAGATGATGTAGACCCCAAAATTATTGAAAGGGAACTTGAAATCGGTCGTGAGCAAGCCAGGGCCGAAGGTAAACCTGAAAACATGGTAGACAAAATTGCAGAAGGC
>CALJNV010000178.1 GCA_937981455.1 uncultured Bacteroidales bacterium
TTTGTAATATCTTAAAAAATAGTGTTTTATTGGATGTATATGAATGTTATTAACATTTATTTTGTTAATAGTTTGTGTAAGAGTTGAAATTCAAAAGTCTGTGTTCTTCAGCTTTGTTTGAAACTAATGTTTCCATATTAACATTCTGATACCCAAAACAAGCAATGCAATCGCAAAGATTTTTCGTAGAGTTTGATCCGAAAGGCTCAAGGCTATTTGGGATCCAAGGTAGCCTCCAATCAAAAATGCAATAGCTATGATTATAGCATATTTCAAATGAATAGCCCCTGCCTTGTAGTAGTTGATGGCTGCCAAGAGCCCAATGGGTGGGAGCATGAGCGCTAGGCTTGTGCCTTGAGCTTCTTTTTGCGTAAGTCCCAAAAGATATATTAACCCAGGTATGATGATGATGCCACCACCGAGTCCCACAATACCACTAAAAATGCCAGCAATTAAACCTATAGCAATGAGAATCAGTAAGGTAGTCAGTTCCATGGAAGATGGTTTTGAAAAAGGTTTGCAAAATTAGGCTTAGTCTTTTTAACCATGTCTATTTTTCTTGTTTAAATTTTCAACAATCGTGTTGATAACTTTAACAATCCCATTATTAGTAAAGCGTTTGATGCTATGGGTTGATACATCAATGGGCTTTTAATAGTAATTTAATTCTATTACATTTGAAATGCATCAGGAGATTGTGCTAATAATCATTAAAAGGTAACTGTAAAAATCGTTCAAAGTTGTTTATAGCTCTATAAATTCAATAATATCATATATAGATAATGCTTGACCCATAGTAATGTTTTCTAAAGAATGAATGCCAGGGCAATTGATTTCTTGGATTTTTCAATATTCGGCAAAAATGATACTTTTGAGAACCTTTAAAAAGTCTATGATGTTGAATATTAATCGTTTTGTTTTTAATGATTTTCAGACCAATACGTATGTTTTGGATGCTGGGGGCAAGGAATGTATTATTATTGACTGTGCATGCCAGTACCCTCAAGAGTGGGAAGAGTTAAAGGCCTTTTTATATGATAGAGCATTACGTCCTATTGAATCGCTTCATACGCATTTTCATGTTGATCACATGATAGGATATCGCTATTTATTTGAAGAATATGGCATTGGATACAGAGTTCATGCTGCCTCTAGGCTATTTATTGATTTGGCTGCAGAGTTTGCCTCGGTTTTTGGCATTACCTTAGGGAAAGTGCATGAGCCCGCCGGCTACTTGGAGGATGGAGAGATTATAAAGCTGGGCAATGAATCTTTAAGAGTGATGTACACCCCGGGACATGCTGATGGAAGTGTCTGTTTTTATTCAGAACCTCATGGAGTAATTTTTACAGGTGATATTCTTTTTCGAGAAAGTGTGGGTCGAACAGATTTGCCTACAGGAAATTTCGATAAATTAAAGGATAGCATATTAAAAAAAATATTCGTTTTACCCGGTGAAACCCTTATCTACCCAGGCCATGGCCCTCATACCACTATTGGTTATGAAGTACGGAATAATCCTTTTATTTAGGCTGTTAATTCTATTCCTTGAAGATTTCTAAAGAGTATTTTTAGAAAGAGTTTTGCCAATAAATTCCCTTTTTCACTTTAAATTTGTGTTTTATTGGAGATCACTATGAACTTTCTGATTTTGAAGTGAATAGAATGGAATAATAAAGATATTTGTTTAAGTAGTAAAATTTTTGTAAATCATTGATGTCTAATTTTGAAATTAGAATTTAAATTTTGCTTGGAAAATTTATAAAAAATTTATGATAAGTTTTATTTGCAAACCTATTTATAAGATAAAATATTCGACCTGAGATTATATCAAATGCTTTTTTTCTTGGATAAGCAATAAATCTATTTTTCAAATAATTAGATTTAACAAATCATGAAAATGATCCAATGGTTTTGCTGATGGGTAATTTTTTTGAGGCTATTTTTGTGTATAAATATACAACATAAATATATATTTTAGTCCTTTGTCTTATTTGGTCGTGCGTAAAATATACATCATGATATGTTAAGCATTTAAGCTTACTGAGTAATGGATTTTTGAACATATTTATACAACACGAGTGTCAAACCTGCATTCAAGCGTTACCGGATAAATTATTTGAAATTATTATCGATCCAATTTGACATGGTAAAAAATGAGTATTAATCTCATATTGAATGAATAAATTTATTATCATTAGTTAAACAGTATCATGATCCATTTGTAAGAGAGGGGATTTAATAAGAGGGTTGCCGAGCTACCTCGAGGCCAATCCTTGTTTTGGTGGAAGTTGGGTTATGTCATATAGATGCTCAATTTTGAAAAAATATAAAATTGAAAACCAAGATATTTCTTAAAGTAAAGTATGCCTTACCGGAGTGACGCGTTAAGGATAGCATGAAGAAAAAGTCGGGGTGTGTTTTACGAGTGTACAGACTGCATAAAGCTCGCTCTATGTTCGGCACAGCATTTTCAGCAGGTCGCAAAGTGGCATTTAATTTCTCTAGCCTTTTCATAAACATTGTTAATTTGATAGTTTTGTTGTTAATTGTTGAATCTTTTTCAATCGTTTACATAGGGTTTTTAATTTGAGGGCGCGAATATTTAATTTCGCATTGCAGCCTATTTGCAATTCAATGGGGAGATAAAAATTTTATTTGTAGATTTTTGAAAAAATTTTAGTCCGAATTATATCCGAAAACTGGGGCTGCTGTTTTTTATGATATAAGTATAATTCATTCAGTTTATTCTGCAGTGCTTGTGAGTGTGATTTTGTACACTTAACGTTATAAAAATAATCAAGCCTCCATTTCCTGCAGCATAGACCAATCCCACTCAATGATGCTTCTATTGAGTTTGCACTATAGAATGAAAAAATTGAGAAAACTAGAGGGGGGAGAAAATATTAACCCAAGCAAAGGGTTGCGACGAGATTTAAAAGCCCTTCTGGGAGTGACAAATCATAAAATTAAAGACAAATTGTAAAAGGTAGGAGTTGGCTCATGTTGTTTTGCATTAAATTTTTAGTGTCAGCCATTCATAAGCCGTTTGGGCGATGCGTGTCACATCTTGGTCTGTCATACACCTGAAATGTCTTTTAGGACACTGTTTGTACCCCAACTTGCTACAGGGTCTGCATGAAAGGCCGGCTACTTCGCAATGGGTAACAAGGTGCTCGTAGCCTGGTAAATAAGGCCCCATACCAAAGTCGGGTACTGTGTTTCCCCAAATTACAATAATTTTTTTGTGAAGGGCTGCAGCCATGTGCATCATACCGGTATCACCGGTGATGACCAGTTGCGAGAGCCTAAGAGCGGAGGCCGACCGCAGCAAGGAATAACGTCCGCATGCGTTGTAGACTCGATTGCCTGCCTCCCTCGCAATTTTTACACCTTTTTCATAGTCTTCTTTGCCACCTATCAACAGCACAGGTAAAGGAAGTCGTTGTATAATATCAATGGCTAGCGATTCAGGAATTTGTTTAGTGAAATGTTTGGCTCCTATAACCATAGCTATGAATCCCTTACGAAAAATCTCAGGCAGTGAAGCATCATCTAAGGTTTTATTTGGGGGAATAAATATTTCACATCCTTTCATGTCATTATAAACACCAAGTCGTTCTACAGATTTGAAATATCTATCTACCACGTGCTGATTGGGCATTAAATGGATGTGGGCATTTACCAATAACCATTTTTTTAGGTTGAGTTTAGGGAAACCTGCTGAAGGCCGACCCAAAGCCATTCTGAGGCGGTATGAGCGCCAGTTGCAGTGTAAATCAGCTACGAAATCGAAATTTTCATTTTGCAGCGGCCCAATAATTTCCGACACATTTTTTTCGAAATACCAGATTTTATGAATGTTAGGATTGTGAGCCAGAAGTGGGGAATAGGAGCGACGGGTGAGGAAATGAATCTCGCTATCAGTTAATTGTGCTTTTAGGCAACGAACCACAGGGGTGGTTAACACGATGTCGCCGATGGAGCTAAATCGCAGCACTAAAATTTTCATGCAGCTTTTTTTGCAAAAATAGCGGATCCTGAATTTTAAAGGTTTTAAGCGTTGACTGAAGGGAGAATCGTAATTTTGCCGCATGAAAATCATCGATACACATTGCCATATATATCTCGAAGAGTTTGATGCAGATCGCGATGCGGTTTTATCAAGGGCTGAAATGGCAGGTGTGGGGCACATACTTTGCCCTGCCATCGACAGTCGAACACATCAGCGGATGCATGAGGTTTGTCGCAGTTCTGGGGGTAAACTAGTTGCCATGATGGGGCTTCATCCCACGAGTGTTAAAGAGAATTTTCAGGAAGAATTAAAAATTGTTGAAGAATATCTTTCTAAACATCAATATATTGCTATTGGGGAGGTAGGCATCGATCTGTATTGGGACACTACTCATATTCAAGAACAGGAGGAAGCTTTTTTAATCCAGGCCCGGTGGGCAGCCTCGATGGGTATTCCGGTGGTTATACATTCCAGAAATTCCATGAAGCATTTGCTCGATTTACTAGAAACCAATAGAATTGAATATCTTACAGGGGTCTTCCACTGTTTCAGTGGTACGGTTGAAGAGGCTTTAAGAGTAGTCGAATTAGGTTTCTATTTAGGAATCGGAGGGCCCTTGACATACAAGAAATCTACCTTGCCTGATGTTATCAAACAAATACCCCAGCAAAGAATAGTTTTGGAGACCGATGCCCCCTATCTGCCTCCGGTTCCTCACCGCGGGAAACGTAATGAACCATCCTACTTGTCGTATATAGTGCAACACTTAGCTCAGCATTGGGAGACCTCAGAGGAGGAGGCTAGACATATTACCACATCAAATGCCCATCAATTGTTTCAACTCAGCTAAGCATTTATGATAAACGATACAAGATCCGTGCTCGTGATTTATACTGGAGGTACTATAGGCATGCTAAGAAATGCCGAAACCGGTGCTTTAGAACCCTTCGATTTTGATCACCTCTATCGGCATTTACCTGTACTAGAGAGCCTGAGATGCCGTATCGATAATTACTCATTTTCTCCTTTGATCGATTCTTCAGATATGAATCCAGATTTTTGGGTTAGTTTGGCAGAAGTTATAGAAGAGAGTTATGAAAAATACGATGGTTTTGTAGTTTTACATGGAACCGATACCATGGCCTATACCGCATCGGTATTAAGTTTCATGCTTGAGAATTTGAATAAACCTGTTATTCTCACCGGATCGCAATTGCCAATGGGCATGATTCGCAGCGATGGTCGTGAGAATTTCATTACTGCCGTGGAAATTGCCTCAGCCTACGAAGACGACACACCTGTAGTGCCGGAAGTAGCTATTTGTTTCGAAAATAAACTTTTGAGGGGTAATCGGACCACTAAATTCAATGCAGAGAATTTTGATGCTTTTTTCTCAGGAAATTATCCTCCTTTAGCCGAAATAGGTATTCACATCCGCTTCAATCGCAGTTTTATTTTAAAACCCAACTTTCGAAAGCTAAAGGTTCACAAAAAACTTGAGACGGGTGTAATGATTCTCAAGCTTTTCCCGGGTATACAGCCTTCCATGGTGGAGGCTATGTTTGCTATACCCGGATTGAGGGGTATTATCATGGAAACCTTTGGATCAGGCAATGCTCCTACCCATCATTCGTTTCTCGATGCCCTTGCCAAGGCCATTGCAAAGGGTATCTTAGTATATAATGTAACGCAGTGCAAATCGGGGGCTGTTGAGCAAGGGCTATACCAAACCAGTTTGCGCTTAGGTCAAATAGGTGTTGTGAGTGGGGGAGACATTACCACAGAGGCTGCGCTGGCTAAGATGATGTTTTTATTGGGTGAGGGATATAGTGGGGAAGCGCTTAAGGTTCAGCTTACTCGGCCTTTGAGGGGAGAAATGAGTCAGGAAATTTAGTACTTAAAACGCTGATTATATTTTATTTATAAAAATTGTTCAATGGAATAAGTGAAAATGCAGGAAATGCAGGTTTGAGATTTTATGAATGTTTGTAAATTAGCGCCCTGAAAATGGAAGTAACTTTTAAATCCTTCCATGAATTACTGAAAAATGGAGAGATGGCCGAGTGGTCGAAGGCGCACGCCTGGAAAGTGTGTATACGCCAAAAGCGTATCAAGGGTTCGAATCCCTTTCTCTCCGCTGGTAACGAAAACCATCTAAAACTAACGAAAACAAACCTAATTAGTCATTAAAACCCAATTCGTCGCCTTATGAAAAAGCTGATTGCCTTGTTAACAATTACAGGAATGCTGTCCTTCGGTATGGGAAATACCGCAATTGCACAGGATAATACCCAAGCTGATACCACGCAGGTAGACGCCGCTGCTCAGGCTCAAGTAGCCACCACTACTGAAGCAACTCCCGCTCCTGAAAGTCAAACCTTTCACCAGGTTTTAAAAGAAAAGTTCATTCAAGGAGGGGCTGGCTGGATGACTCCCATTTTGATCGTTCTCATCATTGGGCTTGCCTTGGTTATCGAAAGGATTATCTATCTGAATCTTTCGAGCACTGATACCCGGAAATTGCTCAATAAGATAGAAACTTCGCTTGAAACCCAGGGAATAGAAGCAGCCAAAGAAGTTTGTAAAAATACTCGTGGTCCAGTGGCTGGCGTATTTTTCCAAGGGCTCGATCGTTTTAAAGAAGGGATGGAGGTGGTTGAAAAATCGCTCGTTTCTTATGGTAGCGTTCTTACGGCTCGTCTTGAAAACAACCTCTCATGGATCACCCTCTTTATTGCTTTGGCTCCTATGCTAGGGTTCTTAGGTACTGTAGTAGGTATGGTGCAGGCTTTCGATGCTATTGAAGCTGCTGGAGACATTTCACCAACCGTTGTGGCTGGGGGTATGAAGGTGGCTCTGTTGACCACAGTTTTCGGTCTTATAGTGGCCATCATCCTGCAAGTTTTCTACAACTACCTGCTCACCAAAGTTGAATCGATAGTCAACCAAATGGAAGATGCTACTATCTCCTTCCTTGATATTCTTATCAAATACAAAAACACCAAATAATTCAGGTTATCATGGATAGCATTATAAATATTGGATTATTTGTTACCTATGCCCTCATTACTATAGCACTGGCTTCGATGGTTATCTTCCCTCTTTATCAGATTGTTACAAATTTTCAGAGAGCCAAAGGAAGTTTACTATCTGCATTGGTGCTTATTGCGATAATTGTTGTGGCTGTAGCTTTATCGCCGGCAGAGCAGGGTTTGCTATATGAAAAATACGACATCTCCCCCTTCCAAGCCAAACTGATAGGGGGTGGACTCCTGGCCACATACCTGCTTTTCGCCGGTATTTTCCTGGCCGCCATCTATACCGAAGTTTCCAAGTGGTTTAAATAAACCCTTAATTAAAAAAAATCGCTTATGGCACGCGAAATACCGCAGTTAAATACCGGTTCGATGGCTGATATTTCCTTCCTGCTTCTTACCTTCTTCCTGTTGACTTCATCTATCGACACGGATATGGGTATCATCAGGAAACTGCCACCACCACCGGATCCCAACCAGGAAAACGTGGACGTAAAAAAACGTAATGTTTTCAATGTGCTGGTTAATAAATACGATGGTTTGCTGGTGCAGGGAAGACCCATGGATATCACCCAGCTGAGGGTAGCTGCTAAGGAATTTTTAGCCAACCCCTACGACCGCGAAGACCTCCCTGAAAAAAAAGTGGAAAATATTCCCGGTTTGGGTGAAGTGAAAGTTTCCAAAGGGGTAATCTCCCTGAAAAACGACCGGGGTACATCTTATCGAATGTACGTGGCTGTTCAAAATGAATTGACCGCAGCCATCAATGAATTGCGAGATGAGCTTTCGCAGCAGCGTTTTGGGAGAAAATTCGCTCAGCTGACTAACGAAGAGCAAATCAATGCGATTCAAAAAGCCATTCCTGTTGCTATTTCTGAAGCTGAACCTGAAAACGTAGGAGGAGGGAAATAAATATGGCCAGATTTGCAAAAAAAGGTAAAAGAGGGGTACCCGGCATCAATACCGGTAGTATGTCCGACATCATTTTCATGTTTCTCTTCTTCTTTATGGTTATTACTACCATTAGGGAAAGTTCTCTACTGGTAAAGATTAAAGTTCCTCAGGCTACCGAGGTGGCCAAGTTGGAGCGTAAATCACTGGTTAGCTTCATATATGTAGGTCAGCCTATAGATCAAAAATATGGTACTGAAAGTCGCATTCAGCTCAACAATGCTTTTGCCAGTATCAAAGACATCCGTGAGTTTATCACACGTGAGCGTGAGGCCCGAGATGAAGTGGATCGCCCTTTGTTAACTACTTCACTAAAGGTGGACGAAGAAACCCGCATGGGAATTGTAACAGATATCAAACAAGAGCTTCGCCAGGTGAGTGCATTTAAGATTAATTACTCAACCCGCAAAGGCTCCGTTGTAAAACAATAGGAAATTTAATTTATCAAAAAACACTTTAATTTCATGAAGCCCGGGGCACATCCCCCGGGTTTTCTGTTTTAGAGCCCTTTGTCCCATTGATAAACTACTATTAACCTTGAGGGTGATGAGTCCTTTTCAAGCGCATACAGCATTGTTGATAGGCTTTTGTGGGTTGCGTTGATAATAAACAACCCTTCCAATCATCGGGCTAAATCCATGACGCAAACCCCAAAATATATTTTCAACGAGAAAATTAATCTGCTTTTACCCTCCGGTTCAAAGCAAACCAGGCCATGATAACAAAGGTGAGGGCTAAGCTTAATAAATTAATCCAGGGATTGCTGAAATATCCAAAATCCTGGTAGGGTGTATCTGTTACGTTTCTTTTTTCCAGTAGCGCAGCCAGCAGGGCCATGGAATTGTTTATGAAATGAGCTGCAACAGGTAGCCATATATTACGAGAAAAATAAAATAAATAGCCAAATATGATCCCCAGCATCAGTCGGGGTAATAGTCCGGAAAACGAAAAATGCATGATGCTGAATAAAAAAGCCGTAACCCAGATGGCACTGTGAATATGCCCCCACCATCGATAGAACAATCGTTGTACAATTCCTCTGAAAAGTAATTCTTCGCCTACGGCAGGTAATAGCGCCATGACGATCAGATTTTGCAGAAAAGCTGATGTGCTGCTCTCAGATAGCATTCGATGAATCAGTATCTCTGTTTTAGCTTCATAATTTTTTAGGCTTTCTTGAATTCCTTGAGCAAAGGGCAATTGCAGGTTACGATTCCATTCATAAACATAGGCTATCCAAGGGGTAGCAATAATGATAAGCATAAAGACCAGCCATAGTTGTACTCCACTTGGAATATTCCCCTGAAGAAATTTTTTGCTTTCAGAATTTTCTGCAAGTTGTATAAAAACAAAAGAAGTAACCAGGAAAGAACCCGCATGATTAATGGCCTGCATCAAACGCAATGCGCCTATATAATCACTGCTGAGAGGGTTCTCTTCTGATAGGGCATGTAAAACCTTGGGTCCGTAAAATAGGTAGACAACGCCTACGGAAAGAATGGTTGAAAAAATAAAACAGGCCACAAAAATCAATAATAACAAAAGAAAAAGTCTGCTAGTTTTTAGGGTTGAAAAATCGGGTCTAATCATTTTGTAAAGATTAACGTGCAGGGACGCTTACCACGCTTTTAGTTTCCTCAGCCATTTTTTTATAATAAGCAGCCTTGGCAGCATCACCTTTTCGAGTGTAATGCATATATAGTTTCATACACAACTCATGGTTGGGCTGCTTTTCGACAGCTTTTTCGTACCATTCCACCGCTTTTGTAGTGTCTTTGCTCAGAAGATGATAGTTCCCTATGTTGAGGTAAGGCACATCGGTGTAAGGATCGAATCGTGTGGCGAGGAGGTTAAGCGCCACCGCCTTTTCCACATTTCTTTCATCAAAATAAATTTCAGCCAGTTTAAAGTACGCCTTCACCTTTGTCGAGTCTTTTTGCAATACTTTATGGTAGTAGAATTTTGCTTTCCTGTTATCATTCAATTGGCGCCACACGTAAGCCAGGTTGATATATCCAGCCACATTGTTAGAATCTGATTGAATCGCTGCTTCAAAATAGGGGATGGCCTTTTTGTGCTCGCCCAACAGGGTAGAATAAATGGTACCCAGTCCTGTAAGTGCGTCATAATAAGTAGGTAAGATTTGAAGGGAAAGCTGGTAGTGATGAATCATCTCATCAATTATTGTCTTTTTGGGCGGGCGATTGGCCGCCTGCATGGCCTGGTAGGTATTAAACAAGAGGTTGCCTGCATACTGCGTGTTGGCTTTTACCGAGCGGGGTAGATATTTAATATCTGCTCGATATAGGGTTTCAAGGTCTTTCCAATCCTTATTTCTTGCAATGGTTTGAACCGTATAAGGTAATAATAAAACCAACGATAAAACCATGGTTTTGGTGGGTAATCGAAGAAGGGCTTTATCTGCCTCCAGTTGGGTGTGGGAGATGAAATATATCAACCAGGTAATGGCAATAGCAAATCCGATGGATGCCACAAAGGTAAAACGGTCGCCTACTATGCCAACAACAGGAACCAATATATTGCTATACATTGCAATACCCACAAGGTAAAATAGTATTCCATAAGCGAGAACAGGTCTTTTTTTAAAATTAACCATTGCAATACCCAAAATCATGAGATGCATAAGTAGCGATACGAGTGCTTTGGGGTGGGTCCAGTCAACAATCGGAAAAGTGTCGTATCCGTAATAGAATAGCAGGGGATGGGGCCAGAACATAAGTTTCAAATAGTGAAAAAGGCCTGTAAAACCAGTAGCAGTTCTTCGCAAAAGGCTTTTTTCAAAAAACAAAGGGTTTTCGATAAGGGCATTGGGACGAATGGTATCGGGCAGAAAAATTGCCGGCCCCAGTTGAGCGATAAGAAGAACTAAAAGCGATAAGGCCGAAATCAGGATAATTTTGCGTTTATTCATGTCGGTAAACATCCATAGGGAAAGGGGATAAATAGCCAGAAATGGCATCACCGACGATTTTGAGAGATATCCAAGAAAAAAAGAGAAAAGGGCGAAAAAAAGGTATTTGAGATGTTGGCTTTCAGCGTATTGAATAAGGTACCAGAGGCCCCCTAAAGCCCCCAAAAGCGCCATGAGTTCCTCTCTGTTTTTTAGGCTTGCTACCACTTCAGTATGTGTAGGGTGTGCAAGGAATATCAATGTTGCTATTAAAGCGAAGGAATAATGAAATTTTTTGAAAAGACGTTCCAAAATACGATAAAGCAGAAAGGCTAAGCCAATGTACAGCAAAAGGTTAATAAAGTGACTCACATGAGGGTTTCCGCCTGTAAGTGAATGTTCAAGGGCAAAGGTTGCTTTGGCCATGGGGCGATAGCCGAAAATGAGGGTGCCAGCGTTTCCACTTACCTCAACATAAGGACTGGTGAAAATTTTGGGAAGCGCTTTGATGCCTTGCGAAACAAGGGGATGGTTCCAAGTAACCAACTCATCGTCCAACGAAAAATTGTTGGGAATAGTATTTCCATATAAAGCAAGGCAAAAGAGCGCAAGTAAGGCGTAAATCCCGGTTTTGCTCGACCATATGGAAGCCTTTAATTGATAATTATTTTTTTTGGGTGTTGATTTTGGATGTGAAGTCGTAGGCTGGGTATTTTTTTTCATCCCTTGTGAAATTTGTGAATGGGAGGATAAAATTAGGGTTTTAGCTTTTAATGGTTTTCAGATGGAGGGTAAGCTCTATGAATTCATTAAATGAGAGTTGTTCAGCCCTTAGGTTCATCCATCGACTGAGGGTTGCGGGGTTTCGGAATTCGAAACCCGAAAGGGCATTTTTGAGGGTTTTTCGACGTTGGTTGAAAGCAGCTTTAACAATGTTTGTAAAGTCTTCTTTTGGAAAATTGCCCATGGATTCTTTCTTTCTTACCAGGCGTATTACACCTGATTTAACTTTAGGGGGAGGCGAAAAAACAGTTTCTTGAACCGAAAACAAGTATTCGCAATGGTAAAAGGTTTGTAGCAATACACTAAGGATGCCATAATCTTTGTTTCCCGGAGGGGAGATGATGCGGCGGGCCACTTCTCTTTGAAACATCCCTGTGATTTCAGTGATATAATCAGGATTTTCGTATACTTTAAAAAGTATTTGAGAGGAAATGTTGTAGGGAAAGTTTCCTATGATGGCATAGGGAATGGGGAAAATATCGGAGAGCACAAGTTTTAAAAAATCTGCTTTAATGAGACGGTCGTTGAGTTGGGGATAATTTTCAAGGAGATAATTGCAACTTTCCCCATCAATTTCAACAACTTTAAGATCTATATTTGGGTTTTGCAAAAGAAAGCGGGTAAGAATGCCCATGCCCGGGCCTATTTCAAGCACAGGGCCTATACTTTGTATGCTTTCAGCAATTTTACGAGCGATGTGGGCATCGTTAAGAAAATGCTGGCCTAGTGATTTTTTGGGCTTCACAAGCCCGCTATCGTTTGTTTTATTTTTTCCCATATCGAAGGGTTGCTATACGCTGGCGGGCTTTTTCTACCCAAAAGCTTCCGGGTTGTTCAATAACTAGTTTTTCATAGGCTTCGAGGGCTTCCTGGGTTTTGCCTTGTGCTTCACGCATCTCACCCAATTCTATGAGGGCATCGTCGGCCGCCAAACCCGAAGGATAAAGTCTTGCCGTTAGGGAATATAAGGAGTCGGCCGTGCTCAATTGTTTGATTTCTTTGTAGAGCCTGGCTTTTTCTAATAGTGCATAATCTGCGCCCCAACCCAAAGGTGAAGCCATTACCACGCTATCCAGTGTTTTAAGGGCTTGTGGGTATTTGTGCTGTTTTTTAAGTAAAGATGCACTGCCAAAATAATCGAGCAAAAGACCACTGGAGTCGTAGTCGAGCCCAGTAGTGAGGAAAAACCAAAGCTCCTGAGCATCGTTGGCAGTGAGTTTATCAGTAGCTCCCCGTAAAATTTCGAGATGCATCAGCGCCCAACCGTATTCGCCCAATTCAAACATCAAACGAGCATATTTCAGTTTGGCCTCATCGCCTTCAGGGCTGTTTTTGAGTTCTCGTTCTATTTGCGCATATAATACAGCGGCTTCCCAAGGCTCTCCGGCCCGAACATACATTTCAGCCAGATCATTCTTCAAGGAGTTTTTTCCTTGAGGAGTGAGGCCAGGAAGGGTCAAACATGCTTTGAGTGTTTCGATTCCCTTTTCAGGGTCTTCGTTCAAATAGGCTTCTGTGAGGGCTTTTAAACGAATGATTTCCACAGTCCTTGAATTTTTCCCTTCTTCCGAAAGCAGAAGGTCCATGGCTTCATTAAACTTTTGAATTTCTTTGATAGATGCAGGGCCAGTTCTCTTCAGTTCTTCGTAGCGAGCTGTGAAATAATTTTTGGCTATTTCGAGCCATAAAGGGTGATTCCGTTTTTGATTGAAAAGGGGTTCTAGGGCTTGAAGAGCCAGATTGTATTGTCCGTCGTTTATACAATTTCTTGCAAGATTAAGTAGGCGACTTCCGTCTTCGTTGTTTTTTCTGATTAAACTCTGCGCAGCCTCTATAGCTTCTTCATAATTTTTGCGGCTCATAGCATACCAATACATCATTTCCTGAAAAACAGTAGCCGAAGGATTTGTTTTAATCCTCTGGCGTAGGCTATTTCGCAGGTATTCTTCATTGTCGGGGTCTGGCGACTGGCTAAGATAAAATTGCAACCGGGCCTGGGTGTTAGCCATTTGTCCCGGTGTAGTGGCCAAAATATCCATAAAAGCATCCGTCATTTTTCGAAAATCACCAGTAGCTTCGTAGATGGCTGCAATCTCCAATGCAAATGCATTGGGATCATTCAATTTTTCCCTGGCTTTGAGATAAGCTTGCAATGCATAATCGTTTAGGCTATAGGATCGAAAGGCCATACCCACCACAGCTGCAGCCTGAGGATTTTTATCTATCGACTTTAATGTGTTTTCGAAAATGCGCTGGGCTTTATTATTTTTACCTGCCATTAAATAAACATAGCCAAGATCTACATCCAAACGCTGCTGATTTGGGGTCTTTTGAATTTCTTTTTTAACCGTTTCTTCGGCTTTGTCAAAATCTTTGGTCTGAATAAGGCATTGTAAATAATAAGGATAGACACTGCTACCCTGTGCCCCTTCATACAATTCTTGAAACAAAGGAAGGGCAGATTTAAAATCGTGTTGTTGATAAAATTGAAAGGCCGTTTGTTGTTTGGTGGGCGGTGATCCTTGTCTCACCTGTGCCATGAGGGTTGCAGAAATACCTACAAGGGCGAAACAGATGAGTACTGAATGGAGCAAGGATGAGGTTCGTGCAATCATGGAGCAAAATTAATAAAAACCCCTAGCCGGGTTGAGTTTTAGCGTATTTCAGGTAAATACAAAAGCAAAGGGGCTTTTCCCGAATCAGAAAGGCCTCTGATATTCATAGGATGTATTGATGATTATGCTTTAACTTATTAAGTCAAATCCTGTATAAGGCACCAGGGCTTTGGGCATACGAATGCCCTCAGGGGTTTGGTTGTTTTCGAGTAGCGCTGCTACGATGCGAGGGAGGGCCAGGGCACTGCCGTTGAGGGTATGGACCAATCGCGTTTTACCCTCTTCATCTTTAAATCTAAGCTTCAGTCGGTTAGCCTGGTAATCAGTAAAATTAGATACAGAACTTACCTCGAGCCATTTTTGCTGGGCTGCTGAATATACCTCAAAATCGTAAGTAATGGCAGAGGTAAAGCTCATATCACCACCACAAAGCCGTACCATGCGAAACGGAAGTTCCAATTTGCGCAACAAGCTGGCAACATGAGAGGTCATTTCATCCAATACCCTAAAACTTTGATCAGGATGGGCTATTTCAACAATCTCCACCTTGTCGAATTGATGGAGACGGTTGAGTCCCCTTACATCTTTTCCATAGCTGCCTGCTTCGCGCCGAAAACATGCTGAGTATGCACACAGCTTTATGGGTAGTTCATTATGTTTTAGTACCATATTGCGATATAGATTCGTAACTGGAACTTCGGCCGTAGGAATAAGATAGAGATTGTCAATTGCTACATGATACATTTGACCTTCTTTGTCGGGGAGCTGACCTGTTGCAAAAGCTGAATCTTCGTTGACAAGCAATGGAGGTTCAAATTCCAGGAAGCCCGCTGCTATGGCCTCATCCAGAAAGAATGAGATCAGCGCACGCTGGAGTTTTGCCCCTTTGCCTACATAGAAAGGGAAACCGGCACCTGTTACCTTAGCTCCCAGCTCAAAACTTATAAGGTTGAATTTTTGGGCTAGTTCCCAATGGGGTAGTGCAGTGCTTTCGAGAGAAGGAAGCGTTCCTTCCTGCAATACTACTTCATTTTCGGCTGAGCTTTTTCCAGGCTTTACGATTTCTGCCGGCAGGTTGGGCAACCTTACAATAAGTTCTTCGAGATTTTTTTCTTCACTGGCTAGTTTTTCAGAGAGTTCGCGTGTTTCTTCTTTCAATTGGGCTGTTCGCATCTTCAGCTCTTGGGCTTCGTCGGAGCGTCCCTGTTTGAAAAGTATACCAATTTCACGGGCCATCTGGTTCGATGTTGCCAATTTTTCATCCAGCATCTTCTGGGTTTTTCTTCTTTCTTCGTCGTGTGAAAGAATGCTCTGAACTATCTCCTTGGCCTCAAAATTTTTAACTTTAAGTCTCTCAATAACATAATCTGGGTTTTCCCTCAAGGTCTGAATCGGTATCATTTTGTATTGTATTTCGTCGACAAAGTTACAGGCTTATTCAATAAAAAACCCGGTCGTTAGAAAGAGACCGGGTAACCTT
>CALJNV010000179.1 GCA_937981455.1 uncultured Bacteroidales bacterium
CCAAAATTCAAGAAACCTAAGCCATGAGAATTATTGCTTGTATTGTATTGTTAAGCCTATTGTCTTCGGGTTTATTAGCTCAAGAGCTTAATTGTCAGATTTCTGTATCCACCAAACAAGTAGAAGGAACGGATAGACAGGTATATAACACCATGCAAACCGCTTTGTATGAATTTGTTAACAATAAAAGGTGGACCAGCTATCAGTTTAAGCCAGAAGAAAGATTAGAATGTACCATGCTGATACAAATCAGCGACCGCATTTCGACGGACGAATTTAAAGGCACAATGAATCTCGTATTGCGCCGGCCGGTATACAAAAGTTCTTATAATAGCACCCTTTTTAATTTCGTTGACAACAATATTCAATTTAATTACGTCGAATTTGAACCCATGGATTTTCAGGAATCAGGCATAACATCCAATTTAACAGTACTTATAGCCTATTATGCATACATTTTCATCGGTCTGGATTTTGATTCATTTACGCTTTTTGGAGGTACACCCTTTTTCGAAAAAGCCATGAACATTGTTAATATGGCCCAGAATCTCCCACAGCGAGGTTGGAAATCGTTTGAGAGTCAACGCAACAGGTACTGGCTGGCCGAGAATCTTAATAATACATCCTTTAATAGCCTACGTGAATTTTGGTATCAATACCACCGGCAGGGCCTTGACCTGATGGCAGAAGACCTGGAAAGAGGAAGGGCCAACATTTTAGAAAGCTTCGAATTGCTGCGCCGAGCCTATCGAGATAAACCCAATTCCTTTCTTTTTCAACTAATTATGGATGCCAAACGCGACGAATTCATCAATATTTTAAGTGGCGCCCCAGATAATGAGAAAGTTCGTGCAGTCAACCTGCTGAAAGAAATTGATCCCGCCAATAGTACCAAGTACCAAGCCATCTTAGGAAAATAATAGCATCAAAACACCAACTCATCTGACAAATGTTAACCAGGCTTTCCGTCAAAAATTATGCACTGATAGAATCCCTGGAATTTTGTCCAGGAAAAGGTTTTAACATCATCACCGGAGAGACCGGTGCCGGTAAATCTATTTTACTTGGAGCCCTAGGGCTAGTTCTTGGTAACCGGGCCGATACACAAGCCCTACGCAATGCCGATGAAAAGTGTATCATAGAGGCCGAATTCAAAGAATTGACTCCAGCCATACATCACATTTTAACACAAGAAGAATTAGATGCCGGCGATGAACTCATATTGCGTCGGGAAGTTTTACCCAACGGAAAAAGCCGTGCTTTTATCAACGACACACCTGTAAATTTGAATCAGTTGCGCCAGGTAGGAGATCTAATGGTTGATATTCATAGTCAGCACGAAAATTTATTAGTAAATGCAAGTGAATTTCAACTAGCGATAGTAGATGATTTTGCACGCAATCGCCAAGCTTTGCGCGAGTATGAAAAACTTTACCGAGACTATACAATGGCGCATACTCGCCTGCAACAACTCACCGAAACCGAAAATAAGAGCCTTGCCGAACGCGATTACCTGAGCTTTTTATTTCAAGAGCTCGAGGAAGCCAAATTGACTTATGGAGAACAAGAATTACTGGAACAAGAACTGGAAACCCTCACCCATGCCGAAGAAATCAGCATTAAAATCAACCAAATACTTCATACGCTTGAGGGGGAGGAAACAGGAGTAATCCCTGCCCTCGCCGCACAGATTTCCGATTTGCACCATATTGGGAAATTTAAGATCAGCCTCGCTGAGCTCTCAGAAAGATTTGCATCGTGCTTGGTAGAGCTCAAAGACATAAGAAACGAACTTGAGAAGGCCGCGGGCGAAATTCATTTCGATCCCACTCGTATTGAAGTCATCAACTCCCGACTCGATCTCATATTTCGCTTGCAAAAAAAACACAGGGTACAAAGTGTGGAAGCCCTTTTGAAGTTAAAAAACGAATTAGAACAAAAATTAATAAGTTTTGACAGCCTGGCTGACGAAATCGCCAAGCTTCATCGAGACTGCAACCATTTAAAACTTTTGTTAGAAAAAGCGGCTCAAAATCTTGAGCAGCAACGTTCTGCCGTTATAAAGCCCATGGAAGAACGCTTAAAACAAACATTGCAATTATTGGCAATGCCCGATGCAGAAGTTAAAATCATCTTAGAAAAGATCGAAGATTTCACACCCAGCGGTAAGAATTCTGTCACATTCCTTTTTTCAGCCAATCGTGGGCAGGAACCCAGACCAGTATCGAAAGTAGCCTCAGGCGGTGAGCTTTCGCGCCTGATGCTGGCCATCAAATCGTTAATATCAAATAAAACATTAATACCCGTAATCATTTTCGATGAAATTGATGCCGGTGTCTCGGGTGGAATAGCCGACCGCACAGGCAAGGTTATGAAACAAATGGCTTCATCCATGCAGGTCATCACAATTACCCACATACCCCAGATTGCCGCCCTTGGAGATCATCATTTTATGGTATTTAAAGAAAATGACGGAAATACTACGCGTTCTGCAATCAAACACTTATCGCCAGAAGAGCGCATAGAAGCAATAGCTGGAATGCTTAGCAATCAGAATATTACCGAAGCATCCAGAGAAGCCGCTAAACAATTATTGGCTTTGGGTGTTTAAGGGGTTTGTTGAAACTAATTTAAAACCTATCTATGGCATACAATTTACTCAAAGGCAAAAAAGGAGTCATTTTTGGCGTCCTTGACCACAAATCGATCGCATGGAAAGTGGCCCAAAGGGCTTATGAAGAAGGGGCCGAAATAGTTCTTACCAACACACCCACGGCCATACGCTTTGGTGAAATCGAAGAACTGGCAAAAACAATCCATAGCATTGTTGTCCCTGCCGATGCAACCCAAGTGAAAGACATCGAAAATGTCTTCCAGGTAGCGATGGAGCATTTTGGTGGACCCTTCGACTTTATCTTGCATTCCATTGGAATGTCACTCAATGTAAGGAAAAATAGGCCCTACGATGATTTAGATTACGACTATTTTATAAAAACACTGGATATATCCGCTCTTTCCTTTCATAAAATCATCCAGACTGCAAAAAAAATGGATGCACTGAAGGAATGGGGTAGCATTGTGGCCTTATCATACATTGCAGCTCAACGCACCTTGTTCCGCTACAACGACATGGCCGACGCCAAAGCAGCCCTGGAATCTATAGCCCGCAGCTTTGGCTACATTTACGGAAGGGATAAAAAAGTCAGAATCAATACCGTATCGCAATCACCAACAATGACCACCGCAGGTAGTGGAATTAAAGGCATAGACGACCTATTCGATTTTAGCGATCGAATGTCTCCATTAGGAAATGCTAGTGCCGAAGAATGTGCCGATTACGTTATAACCCTTTTTAGCGATCTGACACGTAAAGTAACTATGCAAAACCTTTACCACGATGGCGGATTTTCAAGCATGGGTATGAGTGCCCGCGCTATGACTATGTATGCAAGAAGCCTCAATTGCGAAGAATGTGCAAAGAAACTGGAAGAGGAAGGGGACTAAGCATTAAAACCCAGGTTTATCATTAAGCAGCCGCCTGGGCTGCTTTTTTCATCTGGGTCTCCCGCCTTCAACTAACTGCAGCGGTGACAATAGATTAATTGAGAATACATTGCTCTTAGGCAGCTACGATTTAATTACAATTTCACGTCGTATCCCCAATTTACGCATGCGTGAATCTAGGGTTTTGGGATTGATGCCCAGCAAACGGGCTGCCCCCTTTTCTCCGCTTACACGCCCCCCCGTAATACGTAAAGCCTCAATAATATGTTCTTTTTCAACTTCTTCCAAGGGTTTTATGAATACCTTTCCCCCTGTTGCGTCCATTAAATGGGGTGAAGGGCGAAAATCGCTTAGATCCAATATATTGCCAGCCGATACAATTACAGCACGTTGAATAGTATGTTCCAATTCCCTCACATTTCCCGGCCATTGGTAGCTTAACAATTTTTGGGCATCGGTCTCACTGAGGCGAAGAAGAGGTCTTCCAATGAGGCGACAATATTTTTCAATAAAAAAACGCGAAAGCGGAAGAATATCTTCCTTGCGTTGACGCAAGGGAGGAATGTGTATGGGAAAAACATTAATACGGAAATACAGATCACTGCGAAAGCGACCGGCTTCCGACTCGGCTCTCAGATCGCGATTGGTAGCCGCTACGATGCGTACATTAACCTTAATACCTGAACGACCACCAATCCGTTCAATTTCTTTTTCCTGCAAAGCCCTCAGAAGTTTAGCCTGCAATTCGAGGGGTAATTCTCCTATTTCATCCAGAAAAAGGGTTCCTCCCTGAGCCAATTCAAATTTTCCAATTCTACGCTCGGTTGCCCCTGTAAAACTCCCTTTCTCATGTCCAAAGAGCTCTGACTCAATAAGCTGTGCGGGTAAGGCCGCACAATTCACCATAATTAAGGGCCCAGTAGATCTGTGCGATGTATAATGTATAGTACGGGCTATCAATTCCTTACCTACACCTGTTTCGCCCTCAATCAATACAGTCGTATCGGTAGGGGCTACCTGCTTTACCTTGAAAAGAACCTGCAACATTTTGGGACTGTCGGAAATAAATGCATCACCGGCCGACAAGCCTCGGGCATCTTTCAGAAGAGTAGTTTTTTCACTCTCTAATCGTGCTTTTAACGTTTCAATCTCCCTGAAAGCATAATAATTTTCCATAAGCAGGCGCAACTGGGGCAATAAATTTTTAAGCCTGAATATTTCAGGCTCATCAAAAGCCTGCGAATTGGAAGAGGCAAGAAAAAGAACAATATCAATATCTTCGCCAGAATGCAAAATAGAATAAACAGCCGATTGGATATTAAATCCCGCAGGCTCGTATCTAAAAATTCCGGGACCAGCATATTGTATCAAATCTTCCCTTTCAAGCCTGACCACTGGCCCTGCATTTTCATCATCGATTCCATGTAATGCATACTTATTAATGGGTATGCCGTCGGGCAGACGCATAAACCTGAAATCGCCATCAGGCATTTTCAAAAAGCTTGATTCTATATTGGCTTCAAGACGACCACTCACAACGATAATATTGAAAAAATCGAAAGGAATGAATTTATTCAAAGCTCGAGCCATATGTAGGAAAACATCAGGGTCGTTAACCACTTCCAGCATTTTGTTGGTAAACTCAACCTGAAATTGCCTGAGCAGGTTCTGCTCGTGCAGTATTTCATAAGTTCTGACATTTTCAACAGCCCCGGCGATAAGATTGCCCAAATGGCCAAGCAACGGAAGGTCGGCATTGGCAATAGAACCCTGGGTGGAGCATCCTAAAACTAAAAAGCCAAGTAGGTTGCCCCGATACATCATAGGAATATGTACGGATTCCTTCAAGTTGTATTTTTCTCTTATCGAAGCAAACTCTTGGAATTGAGAAGGTACCCCTGCAGCCTCTACAGGGAAGCGACGTACTTGGGGATTGGACAGGTCGTAGCGAAATGGAGGATTCTCTAAAAGTTCAACGGGCACATGGAGACTTTGACCGGCCAATCCAGTTTTTCCGGCATCGGTGTGCATCCACAGAATGGTGCCGGTTGATTTTTCTATGTCGAGCAGCACAATTCCACTCACCTCAAAACGAAATATTTCTCTAAGACGTTGGTGCAGCGTAAAAAAGAGCTCTTCAGTATCGGAAATGGTAGCAATGGCCTCATT
>CALJNV010000180.1 GCA_937981455.1 uncultured Bacteroidales bacterium
TAGAAAGCGATGCCACAGGAACAGGCTCTCTCATTCACAATACCAGCGGGGTGAATGCTACGGTAGAGCGGTATGTGGCCGCTGCTCCATGGACTTCATGGGATGCAGGCTGGCACCTTATCAGCTCTCCAGTGGCCTCGCAAGCCATCAGCGCATTTGAGACTATTGGCGCCGGTAATGATTACGATTTTTATGGATGGAGAGAAAGTGATAAGCTCTGGTTAAATTATAAAAGTGGAGACTTTAGCACCTGGAACGGTGGAAGTAACTTTGTGGTAGGACGTGGTTATCTCATTTCTTATCAATCGACACAAACAAAGAGTTTCAGTGGCAACCTCAATGTAAGCGACGTTTCCTGGTCAAATCTTTCCTACAATCCCAGCCAGGGCAATGGCTGGCACCTGCTGGGTAACCCCTTTGCCAGTGCCCTCAAATGGAACGATGGCAACTGGGCGCTGAGCAATGTGGCAGGTACCGCTAAAATCTGGCATAGCACCAACAAATCTTACAGCGACATTGCTGCCAATGGAATCATCCCTCAAACCAATGGTTTCATGGTACAGGTAAGCAACGCTACCAACAGCCTTACCATTCCCGCCGCAGCTCGCGTGCACAGCACCACCGCCTGGTACAAAAACTCCGATGAACCCCATCTAAAGCTCATCGCGCGTCCGGCTGACAATTCTTCAGCTCAGGAGTTCAATCTGAAAATCGAAGAGGAGGCTACTCAGGGTTACGACTTCTATTGGGATTCTCAATTCCTTCCAGGCTATGCCCCCTTCATTTATGCCCTTTGCGATGGCGTAAAACTCTCTACCTCGGCCATTCCCTACATCGACCCATCCTCAGAAATACTCTTGGGATTCAAAAAAATTGAACACAACCATTATATCATCGAGCTGGCAGAAAATACCCTACCGGCTTTGGTCTACCTCAACGATCTCAAAACAGGAGTACAGCACAACCTTTCACAGAATCCCACCTACGCTTTCATGGCCGCTGAAGATGACCCAATCAATCGATTCAAAATTACCTTCGCCAGCGTGGGTATCGAACCTCAGGCTAAACCCGCCCCTATAGTCTATGCCATAGGTAAAACCCTATTCCTGCACAACCTCAATGAAAAGGCCATGATTGAGATTTACAATCCTGCCGGTCAATTGATGATGCGTACCGAAACCCAGATGAAAGAGTTACCTTTATCCCTGGCTTCGGGTGTATACCTGGTAAAAATTACGGGTAGCCAACATCAAATAGTTGAAAAAATCTTTATTCGTTAAATATCATTAAACCTATAACGATATGAAAAAGCACTTAGTTAAATTTATTCTTTCTGCCCTGTTTATTGCAGTTTCTTCTGTAGTGTTTGCCCAAGATCCTCCACCCCCTCCGGGCGGGGGGCACGGGCAGTCGGGCAACCAGACCCCGGGTGGAGCAGCCCCTATAGGTAGCGGGGTGGCCTTGCTGGTGGGCATGGCTGCGGCTTATGGGGCTAAAAAGGTATGGGATGCGCGTAAAAAACTTACCGATTAGCCTGCAATAGGTAATTTTTTAAAGGGAGCTGTCGAATAGAGATCTCTGTTTAGATAGCTCCCATTTTTTACTATCGGTAATGCATAACAAAAAATCAATCCCACAAAGGGTTTAGCGGATAATAATTCGTTTTAAAGAGCATGTCTCGGTCGCTTCGGTACGCCTTCCAGGGAGATACCAGTGGCTGAGCAGGCGGTCGCTTCGGTACGCCTTCCAGGGAAATGCCGGTGACTGAGTAGGCGGTCGCTTCGGTACGCCTTCCAGGGTCTACTCATGGGTTCTTTGCAAACATGCCCGCCTGAAAGGCACTCAGCGACCCCAAGATCCAAAGCCGGTGGCACCCAACACTCAACGAAACGATATATCAAAACTACGGGCCCTCATACTTATTGAACCAAAGAATCATACAAATACCTTAATTCTTTGCCTTTACATCTAAAAAATATTATCTTTGAACCTGAATTGTTAAAAAATTATACCTATGCCCAAAGATATTTTATTCTCAATTCTCATCCTATTAAATACTTCTACACTAATTTCTCAGCCAGGGCCAGGAGGTAACTCCTGGGGAGGCAATGTAGGAGGCAATACCCTGAGCGGTGGGGGCACAAATAAAATGCTTAACGTAAAAGTACTTCTCGAAGGAGCATTTAATGGGGGCGAAATGAACACCTCTCTATACAACAACAATTTGTTACCTAATTCACAACCTTACAACACCTTACCTTGGAATTACCCCGGTAGTGAAACGGTTAGCAACTTCCCGCCAAATACTGTTGACTGGGTTTTGGTTGAACTTCGTGATGCTCCTTCAGCCTCTTTGGCCACCCCGGCTACCACTCTCAGCGGGTGGCCCAAAGCCTTTCTGCTCAGTAAAGAGGGTTACCTGATGGGGCCGGATGGATACAAGCCTCTTATTGGCAATCCCAATGTTACCCATCACTTATTCATCCTCATCCGCCACCGTAATCATATCGACATCCTGAGTGCTAATCCTCTGATTTATGCCAACGACACTTACTCCTACGATTTCACAACAAGTCTTTCGCAGGCCTTTGAGGGAGGGGATGGTTACAAACAAATTCAAACCGGTGTATTTGGCATGATAAGCGGCGATGCAGGAAAAGATGGTATCATTAATATCAGCGATTTTAACGATTGGAGTACACAGTTTGGCATTTTGGGATCATATGATCAAGCCGATTTTGATTTAGATGGAAATATTAATATCTCTGATTTTAATTTGTGGAGCGTCAATTTCGGATTCAATCATCCTGTTAATGCACCGATAAACACCTCTCAGGAGCCCCAGGTAAAATAAAACCGCGCCGTCAAAATACAATCATTTGTAAAGCGTAAAACATATGCCAGAAATGGCCTGTTGACGCTCAACGCCTTTCAATTATACCCTTCAGTTACTTTTATTTTGATAAGGCTCGTCAATTCGTCTACATCAATCGGGGCAGTTATTCGAAAAATTTTATTGAAATCGCGTTTACTTACGCAAAGACTATAGGTTTTATCATAATAGTCAAGCAATAAAAGGGCAGCATCTGCAAAAGACTCTTCAGCGATAAGCTGTTTGATTTGTGCAGCCTTTTGCAGGCCCAAGCGACGGGCGATTTTGTCAACCGAAGTCATCAGTTCATTTTTATCGTGGCCTTTATATTCCTCTGTTAAACGTTTTGCTCGAGACTCTCGATCCCTCTCAATCCACACCAAAGGGGCTTTTTGCATTTGTTCAAAAAACGGTCGAGGAATGAAACATCGGCCTAAGGTTATGCTTTCATCCTCCACCCATACAACCTGTTCAGGGTTGAATCCGTATAGTTGTTCAAAAATTAAATTTTCAAAATATTCGGTCGATGGTTGAGGCGACTGTCCCAGGTGGCCAAACACGGAACCCTTATGTGCGGCCAGAGATTCCAGATCGAGCACCTGCTGCCCTGCCACTCGCAGGAGATGCAGAAGCTCAGTTTTTCCACTTCCAGTCATACCCCCCAAAACAATAAGTTTCCAAGGCTTAGTAAAATACGAATGGGCCAAGCGGCGGTAAAATTTATACCCCCCTTCGAGCAAAAGGGAATCCATCCCCAACAAATCGGCCAAAAATGCCAGAGCCGCACTTCGCATCCCGCCACGCCAGCAATAGACACGTATACAACGATGGATGGCTAATGCCTCAATTTGCAATGATAATTCCGGCAACCATGAAGAAGTAACCCTGAAACCCTCTCTGACAGCCGCTTGTCTGCCTTGTTGTGCATAGGTAATTCCTACCCTCTTACGCATTGCATCATCCAGAATAGGCAAATTGACCGCGTGAGGAATATGTCCCTGCGCATACTCAGAGGGAGAACGCGCATCGAGCAGAGGATCGCAGCGATTTAAAAATTCGGTTACCCCGATTATCTGCGTCTTCATGGGACTTAGTTACGGCTTCCCAACAAAGTAATCACACCTTTATATTTTTCTTCGCCAAAGCGTCCTACACATTTTAAAATATAAAAATAAGTACCGTCAGCCAATCCACGTCCATCCCAATCGTTCCGGTAATCTTTGCTCTCGAAAACCTTTCGACCATATCTGTTCAAAACAACGAGCTCCATCCGGTCGTAATATCGGAGTAAAGAAGGTTGTTCCGCCTCGGTTTTTCCATCCACCTTGATTATCAGGTAATCGTTGATGCCATCTCCATTGGGCGTAAATACATTGGGAACTTCTGGAATGGGCCGGTGAAGAGGAATGTCGCGCACCACCAATGTATCGCAACCATCGTCGTTGATAGCCCATAATTTGACGGTGTATGAGGATTTTTTTTCTTCAAAAAACTGAAATGCACTGGAAAAAGAGTGAAGAGGATGCAGCTCTGTGGAACGCGAGGAATCGGGTTCGCCAAAATTCCATTGCCAGGCATACACATCCTGACCCGCAGCTTGCAGGGAGTCGATATTTGAATGAAATTGCACCTCGGGTTTTTGTAAATAAACAGTATCCGGATCGAAGGTAAAACTGATTTTAGGAGCTTTCAGCACCTTAACAAAATAAGTATCGCGGAATATACAGCCGTAGCCATCGATAATTGAAAGGGTATGTTGCCCTGCGCTTACGCCCAATACCACACTATCCACACCCGGATTGATGAATCCCGACCCCCAATCGATGGTATAGGGTGGTTTACCTGAAGTTATTGAAATAGCATACCGACCTTTGTTCTCTTTGCGACAGCCTGTCATTATCTGACGAAGGCTATAAATAATCGATTGAGGATGAACTTTGAGACTGCCATTTTGGTAGAGGGCGGCCAATGGGTTTCCATTCATATCGTCAAAATGGCTGGAGTTTATGTCGAATGCCAGAGGGGTAATGCCGGTTTGCTGAGCGGTAAATTGAATTTTACAAATATTACCTGAGCCAAAGGGGACAGCAGAAGTACCGTTCCAAGCAATACGCACCACACCATTTAAAATTTCGAGAGCGCTTAAGCCACTCAAAGCAGGATTTTTAAAGAAAAGACTATCGAATCGCAAAACCTGGGTATTGTAGCCTATAAATATCTCAAAAGCAGCACAATTTCGCAAATCGCGAGCCCTCAGTGCAACAAGCACAGTATCGGATCGGCAGGTGCTATCTACCGGGAGCGAGATCTGAATCTGGGCTTTTGATTCAGAGAAGGTAATAAAATAAAAAAGCAAAACGGTTAACGTGCGATACATCTTCATCATACGTAAATGTCTTGGCATGGAGTTCAGTGAGAAAAGGCTCATTGTTGATGCATTTCTGGTGCCTGAAAAACAGGTTTATCTGATGCCGATTTTCAAACCTCAACCCACAGAAAACGGGCGAAATTACAAAATATTTCAAGCAGCATTAAAATTGGCCTGAACTGAGCATGACCAGGGTACATGCATCCTCTACTTCTATGCCTTGCTGCACAGCTTTTTCTGCTAGAATATCATTCCATGTTCCTGGATTAAAAATGATGCGAAAAGCTCCACTGCTCAGAATGGGTTGGTAGTAAGCCTCTTGATGCTCAGGCCGGAGGTAAAGAGTGATGGTATGAATCTCAGGAATACCCTCCCATTGAGTTTTTACAAGAACATCCTCAAAAACAAAGGTATCTTTGCCCAAAGCGTAGACAGGATGACCCTGCGCTTTCAACGCTTTAACGGCGAGATTTGCATATCTATTCGGGTTTTTGCTAACGCCAATAACAAGGGTGGGTTTGAAATACATGGAATTTTGCTATTCTGGTTGACAAAAATAAGATCATTTAACTTTATATGCATTTTTGCTGAAACTCGCTGAAAATATATACGCATAATGCTGTACTACTCTTAATCGACATACTGTGTAAATTTGTAGCATGAAACTTAAGAACCTTGCACTGATTGATGCTTTCCTTAAAAGCAAAAGCATCAGTACTGACAGCCGTACCGTAAAACCCGGAGACCTGTTTTTTGCTCTACGGGGTGAGACCTTCGATGGAAACCTATATGCCCAACAGGCATTAGAAGCAGGGGCTGTGGCTGCTGTAGTCGACAATCCCGCTGTGGCACAAGGCACGGGATACATCCTTGTAGACAATACTTTAGAAGCTTTACAAAACCTGGCTCGCTGGCACAGAAATAGGCTACAATGTCCTTTCATTGGCATCACAGGCACCAATGGAAAAACTACCACCAAAGAACTTATTGCTGCAGTTTTAGCTACTCAATACCAAACTGAGTTCACCCAGGGAAACCTCAACAATCACATTGGAGTTCCTCTCACTCTGCTCAGAATTCCTCTCTCGGCCGAAATGGCAGTTACTGAAATGGGTGCTAATCATCCGGGTGAAATAGACTTTCTCAGTCGCATCGCCCAACCCACTCATGGAGTAATTACCAACATTGGCAAAGCGCATCTTGAGGGATTTGGAGGCTACAATGGCGTAATACAGACCAAAACCGAATTGTTTCGTTTTATCAAAGAAAACAAAGGGAAAGTTTTTGTGAATGGTAGCGATAGTCTGCTTATGGAGTTGAGCTCTGATTTAGAGAGAGTTCTATATAATCATCCAGACGCTCTGGTCGGTGGGCAAATTCTTCAGGATGAAGGGTTCCTGAAAATAAAACTGAGCATAGAAGGTGTTTCCTACCAGTTGCAAACTCAGCTCGTTGGAGCGTACAATCTTCCCAACATCCTTGCTGCAGCCTCGATAGGTCATCATTTCGGAGTAAGCGACGAAAACATCGTAAAGGCGCTTGAAACTTACACTCCCACCAACAACCGCTCGCAATGGCTGGAGACCCCAAATAACAAGGTCATTATGGATGCATACAATGCCAACCCCTCGAGCATGCTGGCAGCTTTGCAGAGCTTTACGAAACAACCCTGGCAACCCAAGGCGGCTATATTGGGCGAAATGCTGGAACTGGGAGAGGAATCTATGCAAGAACACGAACAAATAGCCCGTATGGCACTCCAAGAAGCTTTTGAAAAAATTTTTTTCACGGGAGCAGGTTTCAGCGTAGCAAAAGAAGGCTTATGGTTTGAAAACACCGAGGCACTTAAAGAATACTTGAAAAAGAATCCACTGAAGGGTTATTTGATTCTGATAAAAGGCAGTCGGGCCAATCAACTCGAACAAATCATCGATGTTCTCTAAGAAACAACCCTACCATGTCCTAGGCATGATGTCGGGCACATCGCTCGATGGGCTTGACTTAGCTTTCTGTCGGTTGTGGCAAGACGAACAAGGCTGGCAATACCTCATTTTATACGCTGAGACGATGCCCTGGGATGAAAACTGGCAACGAAAAATACATGAGGCTTTTTACCTTCAAGGGCATGCGCTGATAAAATTTCATTTCGAGTTAGGTCATGAGATGGGAAAAAGGGCATCAACTTTTATTCATAAATATCAAATTCAACCCGATTTCATTGCATCCCATGGTCAAACCCTATTTCATGAACCCACGGCCGGTTATACTTTTCAGGCAGGAAGTGGAGCAGCCATTGCAGCCCAAACAAGATTACCTGTGGTTTGCGATTTCCGTTCATTGGATGTAGCGCTGGGAGGCCAAGGCGCCCCCCTTGTACCTATCGGCGACTCCTTGCTTTTTAGCAACTATGGCGCCTGCCTCAACCTAGGGGGCTTTGCCAATATCAGCTATAAGGATGTTTGGGGACGTAGGTTAGCTTACGACATTTGCCCTGCCAATATGGCCCTGAATCATCTTGCATCGTTGCTAGGCCAGTCCATTGATATTGACGGTAGATTGGCTTCGCGAGGGAGGATTAACAAAGCCTTACTGCAACGCTTGCAACAATTAGAATATTTTTGGAAGACTCCCCCAAAATCACTCGGCAGAGAATGGTTTGAAAACGAATTTCTTCCGCTTCTTCATCAATATAAAATACCGCCTGGCGAGGCTCTTCGGACGGTAAGTGAACTCATAAGTTTGTTGGTAAAAAAAGCTGTTGACAATATACCTGAAAGAGCTGGAGGTGTTTTGGTTACAGGAGGAGGTGCGCACAATAGCTTTCTTCTTCACCTGATGCAAGAAAAACACAAGTTGCCCATCGTGGTACCTGATTCTTTGTTGATTGATTTTAAGGAAGCCCTGATTTTTGCTTTTTTGGGAGTCTTGTATGTAGAAGGACAGCCCAATTGTTTGAAAGATGTAACAGGAGCAGCCTCCAGCAGCATTGGAGGTTGTCTTTACCAAGGAAGGACTGATTGATAATTGTTATCAAAATAACATTGTTAAAAAATTAACAAATATTTTATTTATTCATTATCAATGCATTCGCTCATTAAAAAACATTGATATATAGCTTATTGGATTTTGATATCAGGGAATTAGTTCTAATTTTGCGAGCTGAAATACCCGAAAGAAAAAATGGAAAGCAAACTTCAGGAGCTTACCTCGCGCATATATCGTGAAGGGATAGAAAAGGCCCAGGCCGAGGCTGCGCAAATCAAAGAACAGGCCACCCACGAAGCAGAAGAACTGCTTGAAAATGCCAGGCGCCAAGCCCAAAATATAATAGAAGAAGCTCGCAAAGAAGCTGAAGAACTTAGGCGCAACGTAACCAATGAAATTCGCATGTCGTCGCGGCAGGCAATGGCCGCTTTGCGTCAGCAAATCACAGAGCTTATTACCACCCAATTGATAGAAAATCCTCTTAAAGAAGCTTTCAACGACAAGGATTTTCTTAAGAAACTGATGGAAATAATTATCAGAAGTTGGGCCAACTTAAACAACGGGCAAGGCATGACCATTATTCTGCCCCCGACCGAAGAAAAAGAATTGGGAGTATGGCTTGAAACCCAGGGTCGTAAGCTGCTCAGTGCTGGATTAAATGTTGTATATGATGAAAAAACCGGCAAAGGTTTTCGTATTGGCCCTGGCGATCAAAGCTATATCATATCGTTTACCGAAAAAGATTTCGAAAACTTTTTCCGCACTTATTTACGACCTCGAACCATCAAACTGCTATACGGAGGAGAATAATGTCCGGCAGGAATTATTATTATGTTGTTGCCGGGTTACCCGACCTTGCCCTGGATCAGGCCAAGGTGAAGCGCACTATGCAAGAGCTGCTTGAGGAGCTGGCACAATACCTTCACCCGGCAGACTATTTCTTGGTAGAAAAACTATTCTGGCCAATTGACCACGGCAACGTATTGCATCTCTTACTCAAAACCGGTGAACCCTTCCGAACAGGGGGGCGATTCACAGCCGATGAACTGGAAGAGGAAATCAAAAACCCGGTTCGATTGCCGCATTATGTCGCAACTTTTATTCAAGCCTATAAAAACAATGAGCCATTATGGCCTCACTTGAGCTGGGGCGACCAGCTGACGGCACTCTATCTCAGCGAAATGTGCATTTCGCCAAACCTCTTCATGCGTGAATGGTTCACTTTCGAAAAAAACCTGCGCAACGTGCTGGCAGCACTCACAGCCAGAAAATTTAAGATTGAGATCAGCAAAGTGGTTGTCGGCGAAGACGAAATAAGTAAAGCCATTGCACGAAGTCCGTCGCGCAACTTTGGTATCGCTGAAGAATTTCCCTTTATAGAAAAAGTTTTGCAAATTTTTGAGATCCCTCAGCTGGCCGAACGCGAAAAAAGTATTGACCTGCTGCGCTGGAATTACCTTGACGAGCTCAACACCTTCAACTACTTTAGCATAGAAGTCATTCTCGCATTTGTAATCAAACTACAGATTGTACAGCGATGGATGAACCTCGATCCGAAAGCAGGGGCCGAAATCTTCCGGAAGTTGCTCAAGGATCTTGAAAACAGTTACGAATTTCCAAAAGAGTTTAAAAAATAATGAAAACCACTGCTAAAACTACAGGCAAAGTAACGGGCATAGTAGCCAACCTGGTGATAGTAGAAGTGGACGGTCCTGTGGCCCAAAACGAAATATGCTATATCCATCACGGCGAAATCAAGCTCATGGCCGAGGTCATCAAGGTAGTCGGAAACAAAGCCTATACCCAGGTATTTGAAAGCACGCGCGGATTAAAACCGGGCAATGCAGTTGAGTTTGAAGGACACATGCTTCAGGCCACATTGGGCCCCGGTATTCTATCGAGCATATACGATGGATTGATGCACGATTTGCATGAGATGACCGGCGTTTTCTTGAAACGTGGAGAATACACACGAGCCTTGGACCCCGAACGCCTCTGGGATTTTACTCCCCTGGCCCAAGCGGGTGACACTGTTGAAGCCGCCGACTGGCTGGGCGAAGTCATGGAAAATTCTATACCCCACCGCATCATGGTACCCTTTGTTTTTGAAGGAAAGTATACAGTTAAAAGCATAGTAGCTGCAGGTCAATACAAAATAAACGACACCATAGCTATTCTCACGGGCAAGGATGCGAAAGACCATGCCGTTACCATGGTGCAATATTGGCCAGTAAAGAAAGCCATCAAGGCCTATCGGGAAAAACCTCGTCCTTTCAAACTTTTGCAAACAGGAGTAAGAACCATAGATACCCTGAACCCCATCACCGAAGGAGGTACAGGCTTCATTCCAGGGCCTTTTGGTAGCGGCAAAACCGTGCTTCAGCATGCACTTTCCAAACAAGCCGAAGCCGATATCGTCATTGTTGCGGCGTGTGGTGAGCGTGCCAACGAGGTGGTGGAACTCTTCGTAGAGTTTCCTGAACTGGAAGACCCACGTACAGGACGTAAACTGATGGAGCGCACTACCATTATAGCCAATACATCGAATATGCCAGTGGCTGCCCGTGAAGCCTCGGTTTATACCGCCATGACCCTGGCAGAATATTATCGGAGCATGGGACATAAGATACTTTTGCTGGCTGACTCCACTTCGCGCTGGGCACAAGCACTTCGTGAAATGTCGAATCGTATGGAAGAATTGCCCGGCCCTGATGCCTTCCCCATGGACCTGCCTGCCATCATCTCAAATTTCTATTCCAGAGCTGGCTTTGTTTACCTCAAAAATGGACATACAGGTTCAATTACCTTCATCGGTACAGTATCCCCTGCAGGCGGTAACTTAAAAGAACCTGTAACAGAATCTACCAAAAAAGTAGCCCGAGCCTTTTATGCCCTCTCGCAACAACGCGCCGACAGCAAGCGCTATCCCGCCATCGATCCCATCGACTCTTACTCTAAATATCTTGAATACCCCGAAGTGCAGGAAACCCTAAAAAAAAGTGTGGCCAACAATTGGGTGGACGACGTGATGTTGATGAAAAACATCCTCATCAGGGGTAAAGAGGCAGCCGAACAAATCAATATCCTTGGCGATGACGGAGTACCTCTGGATTACCATCTCGCTTACTGGAAATCGGAAGTCATCGACAGCATCATACTCCAGCAAGATGCATTCGACCGGATAGATAGCAACACCCCCATGGAACGCCAGCGCTACATGGTAGACAAAGTGTTAAAAATTTATCACACCGATTTCGATTTTGACACCTTTGAAGAGGTAAACCCCTATTTCAAACGTATCATCAACCAACTTAAACAGATGAACTATTCGGGGTTTATGTCGCAAGAATTTAAACGCTTTGAGGAGGAATTGGAAAATATTATCGCAGAAAGGAAGGTAAAGTCATGAGTGGAACGGCATTTCAAAAAATATATACCCACATCACCCATATCACCAAAGCCACCTGCACATTAAAAGCCACGGGTGTAGGGAACGAGGAACTTGCCCTGGTGCATGGACGCCTGGCTCAGGTGGTAAAAATTATGGGCGATCACGTAACATTGCAGGTATTTGCAGGCACCGAAGGCATTCCTTCCAATGCCGAGGTGGTATTTTTCAATCGTCCGCCGGTGCTCAAGGTGAGTGAAGATTTGGCGGGTCGCTTTTTCAATGCTTATGGTGACCCTATCGACGGGGGACCGGCTGTAGAAGGAGAAGAACGAGAAATCGGAGGTCCATCGGTGAACCCCGTTCGCCGCATGCAACCCTCCGAACTTATTGCTACAGGTATCGCAGGCATCGACCTTAACAATACCTTGGTTACAGGGCAAAAAATTCCTTTCTTTGCCGACCCCGATCAACCTTTTAATCAGGTGATGGCCATGGTAGCCCTGAGAGCTAAAGCGGATAAAATTATTCTGGGCGGTATGGGTCTGACCAACGACGATTATCTCTATTACAAAAATGTTTTTGAAAATGCAGGAGCCCTCGACCGCATCATCAGTTTTGTAAATACCACAGAAGATCCGCCCGTAGAAAGACTTTTGGTGCCTGACATGGCACTTACGGCCGCCGAATATTTTGCCGTAGACAAAAACGAAAAAGTATTGGTGCTCCTTACCGATATGACGCTCTATGCGGATGCATTGAGTATAGTATCGAACCGCATGGACCAAATTCCTTCCAAAGACTCCATGCCTGGCTCGCTTTACTCTGATCTGGCCAAAATTTATGAAAAAGCGGTACAATTCCCCAATGGGGGGTCCATTACCATCATAGCCGTAACTACCCTATCGGGTGGCGACATCACCCATGCCATACCCGACAACACAGGTTACATTACCGAAGGACAGCTCTTTTTACGTCGCGATACCGACATTGGTAAGGTTATCGTCGACCCCTTCCGCTCCCTCTCGCGATTGAAACAACTTGTTATCGGTAAGAAAACCCGTTCTGACCATCCCCAGGTGATGAATGCCGCTGTCCGCCTGTATGCCGATGCAGCCAATGCCAAAACCAAACTAGAAAATGGCTTCGACCTCACCGACTACGACCAGCGTACCCTCAAATTTGCAAAAGAATATTCCGATAAGCTCCTGGCTATTGATGTAAATATTGATACCGAGCGCATGCTTGATACAGCCTGGGAGCTCTTTGCCCGCCACTTCGCGCAGGCAGAAGTAGGTATTAAAAAAGAATTCGTAGACAAATATTGGCCTTCGCATACCTGAGCCATACCTGATATTTCGTTGATTAATTGGATAAACCATGGCCATTAAATTTCAATACAACAAAACTTCGCTGCAGGAGATGAACAAGCAGCTTCGGATCCGCAAGCGGGCCCTTCCTACCCTAAAAAATAAAGAATCGGCCCTTCGGGTGGAAGTGAAGCGAGCTAAAGATCACGCCATGGCCCTTGAAGAAAAACTGAATGCTGCCATACGCGAATACGATGATATAGTACGCCTGTGGTGTGAATTCAATCCTCAACTGGTAGGCATACGCGATGTAGAATTGGGAGTAAAAAAAATAGCCGGAGTAAAAATCCCTGTGCTCTCCAAAATCCACTTCGATATCAAACCCTTCAGCCTATTCAGCCAACCCACTTGGTACCTCGATGGAATAACAATTCTGGAACGACTGGCTACTCTTGCCATCGAAAGAGAATTTTTCCTGGCCAAAATGTCCTTGCTCGACCATGCGCGTAAAAAGACCACCCAAAAAGTAAATCTGTACGAAAAGGTACAGATACCGGGTTACGAAGAGGCTGTTCTAAAAATCAAACGTTTTCTGGAAGATGAGGAAAACCTCTCGAAGTCTTCCCAAAAGATTCTGAAAAATCGTTTCGATCAGATGGAGGCAAGCCTATGATTGTACCCATGCAGAAATACACCTTTCTGGTCTTTCACACCGACTACCATCCTTTTTTGAAGGGATTGCGTGATGTAGGGGTGGTAGATGTAGTGAGGAGGACCCAAACGTTGAGCGAAGAAGCCACCGAAAGGCTTTTGCTTCAGCGACAGGTGAGCGATGTTATCAAGCAGCTGCGCAGAAGAAAGGAAGAGCCCAGTGATGAAATACCTGCATTCAAACATGGAAGTGAAGTGATGGACCGCTTCCGCGAATTGCAGACCGATATTGAATCGCTGCAGCAGCAACTGAACACACTAAACAAGGAGATAGCAGCTGCCGAACCCTGGGGCGATTACGATCCAACGGTTTTTCAACACCTTCGTAGGGCGGGTTTTCAAATTTACTTCTACACTATAGCCCCTCGCCGCTTCAATCCCGAATGGGTCAACCAATTCAAGATCGGCGTAGTGAACCCAACCCCCAGCATGGTTTATTTTATTCTAGTAACTGAGCCGGGAGAAGAATTACCCGACCTGCCTGCCGAACCGGTTAAAGGCCCCGATAGACCCTTAAGCCAACTTTATCAACGCAGAGATGAACTCCAAAACCTGCTCGAAACCCTTGATGCTGAGCTCCATCGTATGGCTGCAACCTGCATACCCTTGCTGAAGACCTATGCCCATGAACTCTCCTCCGAAATGGAATATAGTGTTGTAGTTAACAATACGCTTTCAGAAGCAAACGATAAATTAAAGATTCTTGAAGGTTTCGCCCCGGTGGAAGCTGCAGCAGATGTAGAAAAATTCTGTAACCAAAACGATATCTTTTTTCTCAAGACCAATCCTTTGCCCGACGAAAAAGTACCCATCCTCTTACGCAATGGAAATTTTGCCAGGCTCTTCGAGCCTATTAGCCGTTTGTTTTCACTCCCAAAATACACCGAACTCGATCTCACTCCATTTTTCGCACCTTTCTTCATGATGTTCTTTGGGTTCTGCTTAGGGGATGCAGGTTATGGGCTCGTCTTACTCTTAGGGGCTTCCTTATACAAAAAATACAAGGCCCAACCTTCATTGAAACCCTATTTAACCCTTGCCCAATACCTCGGGTTGGCAACCGTAATTTTTGGAATCATCTCAGGTACCTTTTTCGGCATCAACCTTATTGAAGCTGATATTCCCATGCTCAAAAACATAAAAAAATATTTCCTCGACAGCAACAAAATGTTGGTATTGGCCCTCATTTTAGGCGGTGTACAAATCGTTTTTGGTATGATGGTTAAAGTTATGAATATCACCCGGCAACAAGGTTTTAAATACGCCCTCAGCACCCTGGGATGGCTGATTGTAATCCTTGGTCTAGTAACTCGGCAAATACTCATCGAAAACCAAATTTTACCCATGAATGAAAAATGGATGTTGTATACCGTGTTGGGCTCGGGCGGTGTGCTCATATTTTTCCTCAACGATCCTGATGCCAACATCTTTGTTCGCCTGGGGAAAGGCATATGGGACGTCTACGGCGTGGTAACAGGCATTTTTGGTGATTTGCTCTCTTATATTCGCTTATTTGCTCTAGGTATCTCAAGTGCCATTCTCGGATTGGTTATAAACAGCGTGGGGCTAAGCATGTTGGGAATACCGTATATAGGCCCCGTGATCTTTGTTATTTTCCTTACCATTGGTCATCTGGCCAATATCGCCATCAGCTCCTTGGGAAGCTTCGTACACCCTATGCGTTTGACTTTCGTAGAATTTTATAAAAATGCTGGATTTACCGGGGGAGGCAAAGAATACCAACCCTTCGCCAATCAACCCGCAGCTAAGAATTAATCCATAAACTTAATAACATTCAACCAACGTAAAACTTTATTATTATGACAACAGCAGTTATTTTGGCTTACATCGGACTTGCCCTCATGCTGGGTCTGGCAGGAATCGGAAGTGCTATAGGGGTTACCATAGGAGGTAATGCCACAGTAGGTGCACTTAAGAAAAATGAAGAAGCTTTTGGTTCATACATGCTTCTGAGTGCTCTTCCAGGTACCCAGGGACTGTATGGTTTTGGGGGGTTTTTCATTATCAATGCGAAACTTACACCTAATTTTGTGGCTGCCATGACGCTTGGACAGGGAATGGCTATTTTTGCCGCCGGCCTGGTTTTGGGCGCCGTTGGCCTTTACTCGGCTATTCGTCAGGGGCAGGTTTGCGCCAACGGTATCGCAGGCATTGGTTCTGGTTACGATGTTTTTGGAAAAACCATGGTGCTCGCCGTGTTCCCTGAACTTTATGCAATTGTAGCCTTCGCAGCTACTTTTATCATCAGTGCATCGCTTTAAGATCTTGAAATCTTAAACACAAAACATAAAAGCCGCTTCCACCCCAGAAGCGGCCTTTTATTTACAGTATGGCACAGCATCATTGCTTTGTTTCAGGAACCCCACATTAATCCTGGACTCTAATATTTGACACAACCTCCCAAACAAAACCCCATGGGATACACAATGCACTGCTCATTTTCCACATAAAAATATTTAATTTTAACCCCATGAAGGGTAAAAACTTTCGAATTTATCGTTCCGGCGCTGGAAGTGGCAAAACTTTCTGCCTGAGCATTATTTATTTAGCCCTAATTCTAAGAGAGCCTAAAGTATTCCGTCGAATCTTGGGTATCACGTTCACCAACAAGGCAGCCGCAGAACTTAAGCAACGAATTTTAAAATTCCTGTCCCTATTATCCCTTTCTCATTCACAAGACGACCTCCTGAAAAGCACAATAATTAACAATCTACACCAAGAGGGAATTCAGTTGCAAGCTGATGAAATGGCATGCAGGGCAAAAGAAGCATTCACGCATATTCTTCACAGCTATGGCGATTTTAGCATCACTACCATCGATTCTTTTATGCATAAAGTGGTGAGCACTTTCACCTTCGACCTTCGCATTGCTCACGATTTTGATGTAGTGCTCGATACGGGACCCCTGGCCGAAGAGGTAAGTGATCGCCTGCTCAGTAAGGCTGGCTCTGACGATAGACTAACAACGCTGCTTGAAATTATCCTCGAGATTCTCATTGATGATGATAAAGGCTGGAATATAAAAAGCGTTTTGACCCAAACAGCTGAATCTCTTTTTAGGGAAGATACACGCCATAACCTAAATGAATTGCTCGAGTATACCCCCTCAAAACTTTTAGAAACCCGACAAGAAATTCATAAACTGATTTTTAGTACGGCACAAAACATCAAGCAAAAGGCAAAAAAATGTATTCAAATCATAAACCGAGTAGGGATTCATTTAGATGATTTTTACCAGGGCTCCAAAGGCGTAGGAATTTGGTTAGAAAAATTGGACAAAGCCTCCCATGTGGGTGAGATTACCAAAATTTCTAGTGGTTATGCAAGAAAAGCTATTGATGAAAACGTATGGTTTAGCCGGGGCAATGAAAGTAAATTTGAAGTCCAATGGGCGCCTGTTAAAGACCAAGTAGCCCAAATCATGCACGAAATCATTTCACAACAGCACCAACTCATTTCTTTACAACGCATTGCAGATGCCCTCCCTGGAATGGCTCTCATGGATGCGCTGGCAGCCGAGCTCCACGAAATTAAGAGAGAAGAGAACTTCTTACACATCAGCGATTTTAATGAACTGATTCGAAATAGTATCCTTGAAGAACCCGTGCCCTATATATATTACCGGGTGGGCAATCGTTTCCAGCATTATTTGTTGGATGAATTTCAGGATACCTCAGTTTCGCAATGGCATAATCTGGTTCCATTGCTCCACAACAGCATTTCACAAAGCTCCCCTTCGCCCGCAGTGGTTATAGTGGGCGATGGTAAGCAAAGCATTTATCGTTTTCGAAACGGGGAATTGATGACCTTTCAATGTTTACCCAAAATCTACCATAAGCCCAATAAACCTGCTTTTGATGAAGCAGAAAAATCATTTGATGAAAGTCATGAGTTTGCCAAACTGAATGAAAACCGACGCTCCGAAAAAAATATTGTGAATTTCAACAATTTATTTTTTGAAAAACTGGTTGAACTTCTAAAAAATTATGCCCTGCTGCAGGGAGTATATGCTGATTTAAAACAAGAAAACCACAAAAAAGAGAATAAAGGGTATGTAGAGTGGCATTTTATTGACAACGCAAAGGATGACGACCCATCAGTCCTGCAGGCCCAGCGGGTGGGAAAAGTCATTCAAGAACTCAGGAAAAAAGGATATGCCTACAAAAACATGGCTGTACTGGTACGCAAAGGCAGCGAAGGTCTTCGTATAGCAGATGAGCTCAGCAAAAATCATATCCCTGTCATTTCAGCTGACGCCCTGCTTCTTCATGCCTCCCGTGAGGTTCGGTTCGTTATTGCCTGGTTGTATTATCTTCATAATCCCTCTGATGATTACTATAGGGCTGGCGTTTTAAGCTTTTATGCTGGTGCTGAGGCTGATTTATATCATTGGATGAAACAATATCCCAAATTAGAAAATATTTCCAGAAAATTTTTAGGTATAAGCCCCACAGGATTGCTTCAAAAAAACCTGTACGCTCTGTGTGAATACATCATGAAAGCCATTTATGAAGATCGTTCCCTGGATGTTCATGGACAAACACTTCTGGAATATGTGCAACGGCTTGTTCAACAGAAAAAAAATACAATTGCCGATTTTCTGAAAGCCTGGGAGGTATCTGGCAATACATGGGCCGTGAATCTCTCAGGAGAAAGAGATGCAGTGCAGGTGATAACCATCCACAAGGCCAAAGGACTCGAATTTAAAATTGTGCTACTCCCTTATTTTTTGGGAAAAGTGCCTTCGAGAGAAAAAGCCTGGCTAAAATATGATACCCATAAACTAGAGACGTTGATAGGGCCTATCAGTCTTCCTCAAACACTTTTGGTTTCCACCGATAATCATGAAAACGATCCTCTGTTTGGAGAAGAATTGGCAGAACTGAAGCAAAAACAATTGCTCGACCGACTCAACCTGATGTATGTAGCTTTTACACGAGCCATTGAGAGGCTCTACATATTTTCTGAGCCCTTGGTTGAAAAAGCTTCTGATCCTCTCAAAAAAGCTGCTTATGCAAGCCTAAAGAATATTATGATAGAAATTGATGAAGGCAACCGATGGGTCTTCCCTACCTCTGCAGCTGAGGACCAAGATTCACAGCCTGCCAGAGAATCCTTGGAAGACAGCTGGGAGCAGGCAAAACATCAATTAGAGGGTAGGGCATGGGAAGAAAGGTTTAAAATCGCTCGCAGAGCCCCTGAGGTTTGGATGCCAGGGAAATTGTTGCAAGCTCAACAAAAAGGTATTGCCATTCACCAATGGTTAGAAAAAACAACCCAGCGTTCCCTACAAACACTACCTCAGGGAATGAAAAAACCTTTGGAGGGAGCTGCTCCTTCAGAAATATGGGATGAGCTTCGCAAAGATGCATTATTTGAGGAAATATTTATTGACGAGGCTGAATATTTGGCAGAACGGGAGATTTACAACCCAGAGCAGGGGAATATGCGCCCCGATTTAATCATAATCAAAAATAAAGAGGCAGCAATTGTAGACTATAAGACCGGTGCACCATCGCCTAATCATAAAGAGCAAATCCGGAGGTATACGGGGGCGTTGCATGGGATGGGATTTTCTCCGGTCCGAGGATACTTGATTTACCTGAATACAAAGCCAGAAATACTACGGGTGGTGTGAAGAGAAGGCCGTTGACTTTGGTACGGCGGTTGCTGAGTGCTAGGTGCCGGTGGCTTCGATACTGCGGTCGCTGAGTGTCTTCCAGGCGGGCATGTCTGCAAAGAACAATTTTGTATGCCCTGGAAGGCGTACCGAGGCGAAAGCCTGCTCAGCCATCAGCCAGTCCCGGTCGTTGAGTGCTTTCCCCGGAGTTGGAGGGGTTTAAATTTAAAGTTACGTACAT
>CALJNV010000181.1 GCA_937981455.1 uncultured Bacteroidales bacterium
TTCTAAGGTTATTAGTGCCCTTAATGACACTGAAAACAATGTAATGGCCGCAGCTGTAGAGGCTCTCCCGTTTTTCGAGCTAGATAATTCGGGCAATTTATTGATAAATGTCTTTCAAAGTGCCAACCCACGCATCCGTGCCCAAATTGCTAAGTCGGCTGCTTTTCTTGAAAAAGAGATGGCTATACAAGTTATAGAGCTCGCTGTTAGGGATACAGACCATTGGGTGCGCACTTATGCTATGCGAACAATTGCCTCACTGGGTTTCAAGGAATTTGCTCCGGAAGTAGAAAAAATTATTCATAGCGAGAATCCTCCTTTTTTATTGGCCGCAGCTATGGAGGCTGCCGGTAATTTGCAAATCAAAGACCTACTTCCAAGTTTACAAAAATTAGCCTGCAGTAGCAACCCTGATATCGCCTCTTCAGCTATTCATGCCATAGCCTCATTCGGCACCCGGGAAGCATTACCTTTCCTCTTCGAGCTTATTGCTGAGGCTGATACAAGCCTTAAAAAATACTTGATCCCTGCCTTGAAGCATTTCGATCACGCGGAAGTTGTAGATTTTTTGGTATTTAATGCCTCCATAACCCATGATGAAATTATTAGACAGGAATGCATCAATACCCTCGCTGAACTGGAGACCCCACATGCCTATCTGGGGCTCTTAAAGCTCATTAAAATTCCAGCGTGTTATGAACGTGCAATAAGTACCCTAAAAACGAGAAAAAAGCATTACCAGGAATTGTTGTGGCAGTTTGGGCAGATTAGCGTTGAAAATAGATTACTCCTGGTGGGGTTTCTTCAGCAAATGCCCCTCCCTCAGTTTCGTGATATCATCTTGAGGTACGCATCGGATGATGATTTCAGAGTAAAAAACCATTATCAGATGCTGCTTGCGGAGCTTGATCTGATAACTGCTCTTAAGGATGATTCTGAACCATTTAAAAAAAATTAAATTAAAAAACGATTATGCGTTTCTATCGCGAATCGCTTGGGCTTAGCGACAGTGCTTTTACCATTTTACGCGATTTAATTCATGAGAAAACAGGTATTTACTTCGATGAATCCCGGCGCGATATTTTGGCCGATAAACTTTCAGCAAGGGTTATTGAATTGGGTTTTAATAGTTTTTTGGATTACTATTATTACCTCAAATATGATCCAGCCGGAGAATCTGAATTCAAAGTTATTTTTAACCTCATAACGGTAAACGAAACCTATTTTTTTAGAGAGATGCCGGCTCTGGAATCATTGGTGTATCAAATTGTACCTTCATTGCTTTCATCCAATCCTCAGGGTAAAATTAAAATTTGGAGTGCAGCATGCAGCACAGGCGAGGAACCTCTGACTATTGCTATGATGCTCAATGAAGCTGAATTGCTTGACGGGAGAATCGAAATTATAGGTACCGATGCATCGAGTGTTGCCATTGGTAAAGCGATCAAAGGTTTGTATGGTGAGCGAGCTTTCAGGGCTACTTCCGATGGGATGCGAAAAAAATATTTTACCTTACGCGAAAAGGGACATTATTCCATCGACCCCTCAATTCACAAACTTATCAAATGGGCTGTGGTCAATTTGAAGGATCAAACTCAGTTAAAACCCTTTGCATCAAGCCATATAGTACTGTGTAGGAATGTATTTATTTACTTCTCTCCAGCGGTTATTCAAGAAATTGCTGAAAATTTATATAAATTTATGCCTGATACTGCCTATTTAATAGTGGGTGTCTCAGAATCGCTTCTTAAATACCCCGTAAAGTTCCAGATGGTGGATATTGGCGGTTCCTTTATTTATGTTAAGCAACAAAATAACAAAACATCATGAACCATATTCCTGATAAAATTATAAGGGTGCTTGTTGTTGATGATTCAGCATATATCCGTAAAGTCTTGAAGCAGATTCTTGACAAAAGCCCCTTTATCGAAGTAGTAGGTACTGCTATCAATGGATTGGATGCTCTTGAAAAAGTTGCGTTGCTCGATCCCGACGTTATCACATTAGACTTGATAATGCCAGAAATGGATGGAGTAACTTTTTTAAAAGAGCTTATGAAACAGCGGCCCAAACCGGTAGTAGTTACCAGTATTGCCAGTGAGAATGGGGCCCTTGCCCTATCAGCTATGGAAGCCGGAGCATTGGAGTTCATACAAAAACCTACGGCACTGGCTACTGAAAAAGTTTTTGAAATAAGCGCCGAGCTCATAGAGAAAGTGAAAAGTGCGGCTCAAGCCAGGTTTATTCCCTCAGAATCGGTGCAACCAGAAGAAACAACTGTATTGATGCCTTCCTTGGATCCCCGCAATCTTGCTTTTGATGTGATTGTTATTGGGGTTTCAACTGGAGGGCCTCAAACATTAAAATCAATTATCCCCTTTCTGCCTGCCAATTTTCCTATACCTGTGTGCATTGTGCTCCATATGCCTGAAGGTTATACGGGGCTTTATGCACAAAAGCTTAATGAAATATCTGCCGTGGAAGTGGTGGAGGCCCAGGAAGGGATGCCCCTGGTACCAGGGCGAGTAATTTTAGGGAAGGCAGGCCAGCATTTCGCCCTTTCTGGTTCTCCCATTAAAGGTTGTTATGTTACTTTTCCTTCCGAACCCCTCCAAAGTCTTCACAAACCTTCGGCCAATCTCTTGTTCAAGTCTGCAGCAGAGATTTATGGTCCGCGAGTCTTAGGCTTAGTTCTCACTGGAATGGGCAACGATGGCCAAGAAGGGGCAGCATGGATTAAAGCCAAAGGTGGAAAAATCTTTACACAAGACGAAAAATCCTGTGTGGTTTATGGTATGCCTCGTTCAATTGTTGAAGCAGGTCTCTCGGATAAAGTAGTCCCCCTTAATCAAATAGTAAATACCCTGTTTAAAGCATTAGTCCTATGAAAAAAATTCTAATTATCGATGATTCCTCCCTTTCACGTAAAATTATTAAAAGAATGATTGGAGAAGAGAATTATGTGTTTTTTGAAGCAGGCGATGGAGAGTCTGCATTACAAATTTATAAGCAGGAAAACCCCGATTTGGTCTTGCTCGATCTTAATATGAGCGGAATGAGTGGTATGGAGGTACTTAGCCATTTGCGCCAAATAAATTCCCAGTCCAAAGTGATTATAGGAAGTGCCGATATACAACTGGCCACGATCGAAGAATTGATGGCAGCTGGCGCCACCGCCTATATAACTAAACCTTTTAAGCAAGAACAATTGCTGGAAACAATAGCAAGGTTCGCGTAATATTTAAACTATTTTATCTATGATACTTACGCATGAACAAAAAGATAACTTAACCGAACTTATCAATATTGGATTTTCACGCGCAGCGGCGGCCCTTTCAGAGTTGACAGGAGATCGCATCTTACTTGAAGTGCCCAAAGTAGATATAGTTCCTGTCGAGAATCTATCCTATCGCCTGAATCTAATATCTGAGGGCGAAGTAACCACTGTTCACCAGCTTTTTTCGGGTGAAGTCAACGGCGACGCCATGCTGATTCTTAATCGTTCGGGAGCATTACTCCTCACTGATCTTTTAACTGAATCAGAACCTGGTACTTATACAAGTTTCAGCTCCACAGTTCGAGAAGTGTTGCTTGAGGTCGGAAATATTATCCTCAACTCCTGTTTGGGTATGTTCGGAAATCTTCTAAAGGTACACTTTACTTTCAGCATGCCTGAGCTTCATATTGATAATGTGGAAGAAATGCTCCTAACCCTGCATATAGGAGAGAATCGGGTAGATTATGCCCTTCTGATTTTTATGGGCTTCTCATTAAAAGAAAAATTTATTGCGGGCAATCTTATCATAGTCCTTGGCGTTTCTTCACTTTCCAAATTGCTTGAAAAAGTGGATAGACTTGATGACCTGATGTTTGAACAACCCTAGACTCTTATCATTTATACCATGAAGGATAATCTGTTGAAATGGATGATGGCTACGTCGGGTATGGGAATTATTTTACTCGACACCGATTTGAATATTATCGAAATCAATGAATGGATATTAAGCAAGATTGGAAAACAGCGAACGGATATTATATCATGTCCTATAACGAAGGTTTTCCCCGAAATTATCGAGCTAAATCATGAACGCTATCTGCATTCTGCTCTCAAAGGTGATGTCCATATCCTCTCAGGTGTTTTTCATAAAATCTTCATAAAAATTCCTATCAATTATCCCAGCGGTGAGGTGGATTTTATGCTGCAAAGCACCAATATTAGCCCTATTTTTCAAGAGAATCGGATAATTGGGGTATCTATTGTTATCGAAGATATTACAGAACGTACTTTGTATGAGGCTCGTATTTCGCAGCAATTGAGGGAATTAAAGGAAAAATCCGAAAAGTTAAAAGAGTCGGAACGGCAATATCGTGAACTTGTAGAATCCACCAAAGCTATTGCCTATGAATATGATGTAGAAACCAATCGCTGGGTGTTTGTGGCCCCTCAAATAGAGAAAATTTTAGGATACGAACGCACTGAGGCGATGCAGCCAAACTTCTGGA
>CALJNV010000182.1 GCA_937981455.1 uncultured Bacteroidales bacterium
CTTATATTTTTTGGCATGTTTATAGTTCTATAGAAACAAAACCTAAAACCATGATAAAAATGAAAACACTCAAAGGGATCTTATTTCTGGTCATTTTATTGGCATTCAACAGTTGTCAAAAAGAGAATGATCCGCAACCCAATCCTACACCCAATGGGATCAAAGAAATCGTTGTAAAATCAACTTTTGATTGGAAAACCACTCAAGAGGTTAGTATCCAGTTAACGGGTTATGCAAACAGCGTATGCGTAATTTCCCATGCTGATGGAACACTCTTTCAGAAAGTTTTTTTGAAAAAAAATGAACCTTTTACTTTAAGGCTTAACATACCAGCTGCCGAAAAGAAACTTTGGCTGGATTACATGGGTCAACGTATTGAACTCGAGATCACCGGAAGTGAAATCGTTTATCAGTTTAATTAAAAACATTTAAAAAACAACAATATGAAAAAGTTAAAGATATTATTTTCGGTTCTTTGGATAATTACTATGGTTTCTGGTCTAAAGGCACAATCGCCGGCTTGTGAAATTACCAAGACCAATGGAGGAGGATTTACAACTACCATCGAATCAGTTGTGCAAGAATGTGTGGGAAGCAATACATTCTACCACATTACGCTGCGTGTCAGTCACAACGGTTGTGGGGGACCAACGTGTAAAGAGTTATCACATTATTCGATTGAGGCACTGCCGGGCACCTATTCCAATGTAGGCGTACAGGTTATTAGTGGTGGTATGACATACACTCAAATAGATCTGGGGCCTAACCTGGGCTCTGACCCCTTTAAAGGTTTCAAAATTGACGGGACAAATAATATAGGAGGAGGCCAGGCTGGTGTTTTCAAGGTTACATATACACTGACAGGCAGCCTGCAGGGTCAGCGGACAAGTGCAAAAGCCGGAACAAATGGACAAATCGTAAACTTCACAGCAGCTGACTTTATATATGTCATGAATTGCAATGGTACTACTTGCAGTGCTGTAATCATTGATACCGATGGAGACGGTGTAGCAGATAGCGAAGACGATTATCCCACCGACCCTGAACGTGCATTCAATAATTACTATCCTGCAAAGGGTGTTTATGGAACCTTGGCTTATGAAGATCTGTGGCCCTCAAAAGGAGATTATGATTTTAATGATGTGGTTATCATATACAACACAAATATCGTTACTAACGCGCAGAACCAGGCAGTTGAAATAAAAACCAAATACAAAATAACCGCTGTGGGGGCGTCATTTCACAATGGCTTTGCATTCCAGCTCGATAATGTATTACCCAGCCAGGTTGCTTCCGTAACAGGGCAGGTGATCAGCAAAAATTATGTTAATCTTCAATCCAATGGCACAGAGAATGGTCAAACCAAGGCTGTGATTGTGGTTTGGGACAATACAGAACCTCTTCTTCACAGAGCAGGTGGGTCGTTTTTCAATACGCTTCCCAATGGTTTGATAGGCACCAGTGATACAGCATTTATCCATGTACTTTTCACAGCTCCTTTGCCTTTAGCCACTCTGGGTTCGGCTCCTTTCAATCCTTTCATCATTAAGAATGGAGTCCGTTCTGTCGAGATTCATCTTCCTGACTACGTACCTACCGACCTTATGGATTTTTCTCTTTTTGGAACGTCTGACGATCGCAGTAATCCAGGCCAGAGCAGGTATTATAAATCTTCAAACAATCTTCCCTGGGGCCTTCATATCCCTAATGTTTTCGACCATATGCTTGAGTATACCGATATAACACAGGGTTATCTGCACTTTGCAGAATGGGCCCAATCTTCAGGAACCCTCTATAGCGATTGGTATCTTAACCTTTCAGGTTACCGCAATCCTGCCAAAATTTGGCCAGGACTCTAAGACCCCTACATGTATTTTCGAAGGTCGCTTCTTTTAACGGAGCGACTTTTTTTGTCTTGATCCGCTGGCTATTGTTTTTCTTTGCAAGATGGATTTAGTTTCGAGTTATCCCTCTCAATAGTTTTAGTTTCGAAAAATTGAATTACTTTTAACACACAATTTCAATAATACAAGAATGATGAGCCAAAATCTTAAAGAATTGCAGCCATCGAAGGTCTGGGAGTTTTTTGGGGAGATTTGCCAGATTCCCCGTCCCTCGAAAAAAGAAACTCAAATCGGTGAATACCTGATGAATTTTGCCCGCTCTCATAATCTTCCAGCCAGGATGGATGAAGCGGGCAATGTTATAATTAGTAAGCCCGCTGCCCCCGGTCTTGAAAATAGGCCGGTTGTAATTCTTCAAAGCCATATGGATATGGTTTGTGAGAAAAACACCAATGTGGTTCACGATTTTGAAAAAGATCCTATCCAACCTTACATTGATGGAGAGTGGGTAAAAGCCAAAGGAACTACGCTGGGGGCCGATGATGGCATAGGTATGGCAGCGCAACTGGCTATTCTAGCTTCCAATGACATTTCCCATGGCCCCTTAGAATGCCTTTTCACTGTGGATGAAGAAACAGGTCTTACAGGGGCTGCCGCAATTCAGCCCGGCTTCATGAGTGGACGAATTCTACTCAATCTAGACTCAGAAGATGAGGGTGAACTCTTTATAGGCTGTGCCGGCGGGATGGATACCATCGCTACCATGGACTTTAAACGCCGTGTGGTACCCGTCAATCACACCCCCTACAAAATTTCGGTTGCCGGACTTCTGGGTGGCCACTCCGGCGACGATATCCATAAAGGCAGAGGAAATGCCAATAAAATATTAAATCGCTTTCTTTGGTACGCCACCTATAACTTCAAAATCAGACTGTCACATATCGACGGAGGGAATCTCAGAAATGCCATCCCGCGTGAAGCCTATGCAGTTTTTCTTGCTCCATTGAAAACTGAAACGGCCATGCTTGAATATTTCAAGCAATTCTACAAAGAAATCAAAGCTGAATACGCTATCAATGAACCTGACCTGGTTTTATCCCTTGAAACTACAGACATGCCAGAATACTGTTTTAATAAAAAGGCCCAAAAACATTTGGTCGATGCCCTCTATGCATGCCCTCATGGAGTGATAGCCATGAGCCATCGCATGCCCGGCATGGTAGAAACTTCCACCAATCTGGCTTCAATTAAAATAACGGGAAGCAATGCCATAACTATCACTACCAGCCAGCGCTCCGATCTTGAAAGCGCCAAACACGATGTAGTTCGAATGGTTGAAAGCGTATTCAAACTGGCCGGCTGTAAAGTGATACACTCAGATGGTTATCCGGGATGGACCCCTAATCCCGACAGCCCCCTCCTCAAAACAATGGTTCAAAGCTATAAGGAACTTTTTGGCAAGGACCCTGTAGTTAGGTCTATCCATGCCGGTCTCGAATGCGGTCTTTTCCTCGAAAAATATCCTTATCTCGATATGGTGTCTTTTGGCCCTACTCTTCGTGGTGTTCATTCTCCCGATGAACGTATACACATCCCTTCGGTTCAAAACTTTTGGATGCATCTTTTGGATGTGCTCAAGCGAATATGAATCATTACCAATATCTTTAAAATAAGGCTGCTCCTTGTATCAAGGGCAGCTTTTTTATTCACTTCTGTAACTATCCATACTGCTATATTATACTGAAACTACGATTAAGGATGGGGTTGAGATTGTCGGATGAATTCATGAATGACCCCATTTCTTCAATGGTACACAAAAAAATCATAAATTATCCTTTGGGGCGTTTGCGAGGTATAAAAATTGCCCCAGGATGGCTTAAAATGACCAATTAATTGTTTTTCAAATATTAATGAATTCGTGTGAACATTCAATAAATTGCGTGTGTAAATT
>CALJNV010000183.1 GCA_937981455.1 uncultured Bacteroidales bacterium
AAAAAGAAAAAGAAATCAATGAGTTTAGAACACAGATAATCACAACCATTTCCCATGAATTTAGAACCCCGCTGACGACCATTCAAAGTTCCGCGGAACTTCTGGTGCGGTTTATCGCACAGGAGAATGCGCTGGATAAAATTCAAAAACATCTTGGGCAAATTCTCACAGCCTCACGCAACCTAAATAATTTACTTACAGATATTTTAACAATGGAAAAACTCGATCGCATCAGTAGCGATATCCATTTAGAGACCATTCAAACCCACGATTTTTTTCAGGAATTGATTGAGCAATATAAATCAGGTATTGGCAGGAATCATATCATTGAATTTCAACACAATGCTTTACCTCTCGAACTTAAAACTGATCCATTATTACTCTCACAAATTCTCAACAATTTAGTGAGCAATGCATGTAAATATTCTGATGAAGGCCAACTAGTTCTTATAATCGTCTATTTCGAGGAAGATTTTTACAAGATTACCGTTAGCGATAAGGGCAAAGGAATTCCTGAAAAAGATATTCCTAAAATTTTTGAATCTTTCTATAGAGCCAGCAATGTAGGAAATATCTCAGGAACAGGCCTGGGACTTGCCATTCTGAAAAGATCAGTTGAAAAATTGGGCGGACAAATAGATATAGATAGCAAAGAAGGCAAGGGAACTATAATCACAGTTACCTTGCCTTTCTTAAACTAAAAATGTTTAAGATTAACGAGAGGCTATTTGCCGAAATGAACCCACAGTACTGAATTTGAATGATTTACCATCTGATGTTGTAACTTTTCCTATAACATAGACACTTTGGTTGCCTTCTGAAGGATTCATAGGTTTTATTTTGATCCGTAAAGGAACTCTTTTTTCATCAGGAAGTTGATTAAAATAAACGGTAACATTTCGGCCGGCTGCCACAAAAACAGCGCCTTCAATATCTTGTTCCGGAGCGCTGTAGCCAGCTGGCAATAAAAGTTTGACTTCGGCCTTACCGTTCAAAGCAGACTTATTAAGTTCAATGGAGAGAGTAAATTCGTCGTTACCCATTACCTGCTCCGGAGCCCAGCATATGGCATCAATGGCATTGTTTTCTTCTTTGACTTTCTCTGAGACAATACTCCCTTTTTTTGCCACGTTATCCGATTCTACCACTTCTTTTTGCTCTCTCTTTGCTTGTGTAGTTGTTTCAGTCATCTTACGCGACTTCCATGAAGAGGAGCTAGAATTAGTGGATGACTTTTTGCCTGTACGGTATTTTTTAATATCAAAATTGTAACCTACGCCTATCGAAGTATATTGTATAACATCGTTTTTGTTGGTTGAACCCACATATGCATCGAGTTTATCTGAGCCGGTTCCCATATAGGTACTCTCGAAAGATAGCTTTAAATTATCAGTCAAATGAACATCCATACCTACACCAATCGATAAATCACCTTGTAAGTTTCGCCCATTCAGGCCACTACCTCCGCCGGCTCCTTCCGAACTTAAATAAATGTTGTTCCTATAATCATAAAGGTCGGCGCGGTAGTTCATAAGACCGATCCCTGCTATTCCGTAAATTCGGTAACTATATTCTTCAGCAGCATTTCTGAGCAAAGAACTTAGATCATATGTGGTCTGTAAACTGGTTTCTAGCAATTTAGCCTCCATAGAGTAATAGGTCGTTCCCATATTTCTCCTTCCGGCATATTGGCCATTAATCACTCGCCCCCTTACACCCCAATTCGATGTTATTTGATTGGTAAGGGTAACGCCATAACCTAGACGCCAATCTCGAGGATAAGGTATAGGATATTCTACGCCTTTAATTTCTACCACGTCACCATAATAAAACATCGACCCAGCATGGATATCAACTCTCCAATTTCTCAACAAAGGACTGGATAAACTATCACGGCTTTGCGACCTGGCCAACCCAACCATCAATATAAAACTGATTAACAAAACAATTTTTATATTTCTTTCGTTCTGCATGACTTTTTCTTTTTTTAGGTTTTACGGAGATATTTGTTGGAATGATTCATTAATCTCAAAAAATAGACCGATTTTACTAAAATATTATTAATCAATATTTTAATTATTTTATCAACAGTCTTTTGTTAATAATTGGACTTGTTTTGTCCTAATTTGAAAATATCATACCACCAACCTTGCCACGACAGAGGTTTAAGTATATAATCTGTATGATTCTGTCAGAAAAACCCTTCGTCCTTTATTTTTAAAGAATATTTTTTTTTGACACTCAACCTAAAACGACAGACTAAATAGTTGGCCAGAAAAAAGACAAAATCATTGGACAGCAGGCTAAGAAAGAATATTTAATAGACTTCGTATGTGATATAAAAATTACAAAGAATATCAAAACATAAGAGAAATAGGATGAGTACAAAATTATCTTTCGTTAGAATTTGAAATCAAAGGAGTTGTAGCTGTAACATTTTTTGGAGACTCATTGGGCTAAAAATATGAAAACAATAATTTTATAAGCAAACAAAAACGTAAAATAAAGATTTTAAGATCAATAAAATAAAAAACCGATTCTCGCCTGGAACCGGTTTTTGGGGGCGGACGATGGGATTCGAACCCACGACTTTCGGAACCACAATCCGATGCTCTAACCGCTGAACTACGTCCGCCATATTTAGGATTGCAAAGTTAGAAACTTTTCCAAATTCCCCAAAAACTTTTTAATGCTATAGCCCGTAAAAATGGGAAAAATAGTATCAGCGGGGGTAATACGCTGCCCTGTTGATTTCTTCAACAGTCTTAAGAACGTAGGGCGGATTTAGGTAATGTGTGAAAAAGCCGTAAATTTTCAGTCGAATCTCACGAGCTTTTCGTGTGTCGATTCTGTCAAAGGAATGCCCGCCTTCAACATCTTTAAATATTTCGTATTCAAACTTTTTACCCTCTGCTTTAAGACTTTTAATCAGGTGCTCCACTTCCAAAACATTTACATCATCATCATTGGTATTGGTGTGGATTAGTAGAGGTGTTTTTAGCTTAAGGGCATTCCAGGCAGGCGATCGCCTGCGGTATTCAGCAGTGTTTTCAGCCACTGTTTGCCCAATGTGGTAATCAGCCGAGAATAAAGCTTCATAAGCAGGACCATGGTAACCGATACGGGCGATGAGATCGCTCACTGGCACGCCTGCATATACAACCGCATAATCCTCGGGATGTTCAAAAGCCATCATCAGTGCAATCAGCCCACCATGACTCCAACCTAATATACCGACGCGCTTACCATCTACAAAAGGATAGTTTTCAATCATATAATTTCGGGAGGCATGGCAATCTTCGATTTCGAGGCCTCCATAATCGATACATTCGTAAAAACTACGCCCATATCCCGTCGACCCCCGATATTCGGGTGCTACAACAATATAACCCTGGGCCATAAGCTCTTTGACAATATGAGTATGGTAAGTAGTAAAATCGGCATGCACACCCCCATGGGGTAAAACAATCAAAGGATATTTTCCATTTAAATCGAGCCAACGGGGGATAAAGACATAACAATAAAACTTTAAAGGATTGCTTGCTCCTGTTACTTGGGGATTCTTTATTTTTGATCGGGGCGGACCGGTTATGATCACTTTATCTATCCAGGCTACATCCCCAAGCCTTTGAAACCATAGGATATCATCTATTTGCTTTTTCACTTCATCCATTTCATGTTCCAGATTCTCAAAAGACCTGGAAATATCCGACAGAGGGGTAATAGAGTTTTGTGCCCAAAGATTACAGGATACAATCAGACTCCCTAAAAACAATAATATGTTTTTCATAGATACTAGATTTAGGGTTATCTTATCAAAAATAAAAATATTCCGATTCACCTCAATAGGGTTAATTTTGCGACCATTAAAATTATGGAACGGCCAATTGCATTTACACCCTTACTTGGAATAAATCTCAAAGACCTAGAGCAAGTTTTTAAAGTGGCGGGGTTCGAAGCCTACGATCCGTCTCGCCTACTGGTGCATTATTACCGGCAAAGAAACCCCGAAATCGATTTGATTGAGGTGTATCCTAAAAAATTACGATCTTATCTTAAAGAAAAATTTCACACCCAAAGCCTTCAGCCCCTAATTAGCGAGTCATCCATCGACGGTACAAACAAGTGGTTGTTTAAAAGCGTTGATGGAAATCCCTTTGAAACTGCCTGGATTCCTGATCAAAACAGGCAAACAGTGTGCATTTCCACTCAATCAGGGTGCAAATTTGGGTGTAAATTTTGCATGACAGGCAGCTTAGGATTTAAGTCGCATTTATCTGTTTTTGAGGTACTTTCTCAGGTAGTCTCTATCGGAAAATCGTTTTCGCACGTGGTGTTTATGGGTATGGGGGAACCTCTCGACAATTTTGAAGTATTAAGCCGAACGCTTGAGATACTTACTGCCCCCTGGGGCTATTCACTTGCTGCACGTAATATTACGGTAAGTACTGTAGGGGTACTTCCTGCGCTGGAACGGCTGGGTATGGAGCATACTTGCAATATAGCCATCAGTCTTCATAGTCCTTTTGCAGAACAAAGGGCTGAAATTATTCCTTCAGAAAAGCGTTATCCCCTTAGGGATATTATTAGAACATTAGAAAAAATCCCCTTTCGAAGAAAGCGCCGATTATCATTGGAATACCTTCTCATGAAAGACTTCAACGACAGGTACGAGCACGCGGCTGCTCTTGGTGCTCTCATCAAACATTTACCAGCGCACATCAATATAATTCCGTATAATTTCATTCCGGGAAAACCTTACCGAGCCCCTGACCCTCAGGATGCCGAAAACTTCAGGCAAGTGTTAAACAGTTATGGCCTCAGAGCAACCATCCGCAAATCAAGAGGATACGATATTTCTGCGGCCTGTGGCATGATGGCCGGACGAACAACACTATCCCACGAGCTGCTGAATAAGCCAGTGCTTAAATTTTGAATACGGAGGATATTTTACCGGAGGTTCAAACCACGTTCCCTTAATCATGATGCTTTTAAAATGGGTAAACGTACGGAACCCATCTTCGCCATGATAGGAGCCCATCCCACTTGCACCAATGCCTCCAAAAGGCAAATGCGGGTTAGCTATATGCATAATGGTGTCGTTGATACAGCCCCCACCAAATTTCAGCTTCTGAATAACTTCTTTTTGCAGCTTTTTTGAAGAGGTAAACAAATACAATGCAAGGGGCTGGGGTAATGTCTGAAGCTTTCTTAAAACCTCTTCTATATCATCATATTCTATCACAGGTAGCAAGGGACCAAAGATTTCATCCTGCATAATAGGATCCTCCCAGGCAACCTCGGTAAGAATGGTGGGTGCAATATAGCGCTCTGAGGCGATGTTTTTACCCCCATAATAAATTTTTGATGGATCCAGGAGAGAAATCAGACGGTTGAAATTACGCTCGTTGATAATTCGCACGTAAGCCTCACTTTTTAGAGGATCTGGCCCAATGTTTTTTTCAATTTCATGGATGAGTTTTTGTAAAAAATCCTCTTTTATTTTGCGGTGAACCAAAACATAATCAGGGGCTATGCATGTTTGACCCGCATTCAGAAACTTACCCCAGGCAATCCTTTTGGCGGCCATCTTCAAATGTGCATCGGGTAGAACTATACAAGGACTTTTGCCTCCCAGCTCAAGTGTAACAGGGGTGAGATTTTCAGCGGCAGCTTTCATCACCAACTTGCCCACGCGTGTGGAGCCTGTGAAAAATATTTTGTTAAAAGGAAGGGAGAGCAGATGTTGTGTTGGGTCTATACCCCCTTCAACAACATGAAAGATTTCCGGAGGAAAGTTGGGGTTGATTACCTGCGCCATGGCAGCTGATGTATGTGGAGCTAATTCTGAAGGTTTCACAATAACACAATTACCAGCTGCCAGAGCTGGAACAGCCGGTCCCAGACTGAGTTGGTAGGGATAATTCCAGGCTCCGATTATTAATACATTTCCATAGGGTTCTGGATATATGCGGCTGCGCCCCGGGAAATGAGCCAGCCCGTGCGGTACTTTACGCACAGCAGCCCAATCATCCAGGTTTTCAAGTGTGAGACTTATCTCTTTAAAAATCAATGCTAATTCTGTGGCATAAGACTCAAAGGCGGATTTCCCAAAATCTTTATAGATGGCTTCTTCAAGTAAGGCAAGGTTATTCTTTAAAACCTTCCGCAATAGACGAAGCATTTGCTTACGCTTTTTTAAAGGCATAAGGATACCCGAATTGCAAGCTTCCTTTTGTTTGTTGAATACAAGGTTAATGGTTTGCATCATCATTTCCTTCCTTTAAAAGTTTCCATGGTTTTATAAACACCTAAAATAGTGGCTATGGCATCGAAAATTGAAAGGGGCAACAATCCGCGCAAGGCAGGTGTTAATTTCACCAAAAAGGGCATGCGCACAACGCGGCGATTAATTTCTATGGCCCTTACTATCGCAGCAGCTACTTTATCGGGCTTCAAAATGGGCAACCACCAACCCGAACGAACACCTTCGAACATTCCGGTGCTGATGTAATAAGGATTGATAAGGGAAACTCTATATGCTGGAGAAACTTCGGCCAATTCAAGTCGAAGGGAATCGCTCCATCCGTGCATAGCCCATTTACTGGCTGCATAGACCGACATTTTACGATTACCCACATAGCTGGCAGCTGAGGCAACATTCACTATATGAAATTCCCTTTTTTGCATCATGAACGGCAGCCATAACCGTGTAACAAGCATATGAGCAAATACATTTATACTGAGAGTCTTTTGAATTTCATCGAGGGTGTGCTCTACAAAATTTTTTCCTACAACAATCCCTGCATTGTTAATTAAAATATCGGGAATTAATCCCTGGGCTGTGTAACTACCTATGATATCATTTACTTGCGTGGCCTCGCTGATGTCTATGTTGTCTATTAATACTCTATCAGAAAAGCGCCCTTCAGTGTCCAACTTTTTAAAGGCTTCATGAGATTTTAGGTCCCAAATTATAAGCCGATAAAGCCCTTTTTCGAGCAAAAGTCGACCTGTGAGAAGCCCGATGCCCGATGCCCCACCGGTAATTAATGCAATTTTATTCTGAATCTTTGTCATTGGGATGATTTTTGAGCCTATTGCATGATTTACGTTTATTGATATAAAATTTATGAATCCAGATCATCGGAACAGGATCGAAACCGTGGGTACCGAATGGATGGCATCGTAGAATGCGATTAACAGCCAGCATCCCTCCCCGAAAAGGACCGAATCGATGAATAGATTCATAGGCATATTGACTACAAGTGGGTATATGCCTGCATGATGCCGGCTTATACGGTGAAATGGCATACTGGTAGAATCGAACCCCGAGTAGCATGGTGGATTTGAAAACTTTCTTAAACATATTTCAAAATTAATAGAATTATAATAAATGCAGAGCTTTCAGGCATTGCATCATCTATAAAGTTATTTTGCATTGGCAAAAAGGAAAATTTCACAAATCATTGAAGCTACGACAAGGAGCAAATAAATTTGGTTGACAGTTTATCTTTCATTAATTTTGCAGCCATCTTATGCGGATGTGTCGTAATTGGTAGCCGAGCCAGACTTAGGATCTGGTGCCGAAAGGCGTGTGGGTTCGAGTCCCTCCATCCGCACTTTTCTATTTTTTTAACAATTATATACCTTACAGTTATATCTTTATAAATAAGAACGTTTATGGCAAGTCGCCGAGATGCAAAAAAAGACATTGAATATGTTCTAGCGGAAATAATTTCAGATACCCTTAATGTAATGCACTTGCACAAAGGCAAAAAGGATGAAGAATTGAAGGACCTTCTGCAATACATTATCGATAATAGGGATGAATTGATTGCACGCCTGAGTCATATCCCGGGTAAAGACAATCCAGCCCAGGTCAAGCTATTCTTTAATAAATTATATTTTGACCTGGAAAAATGTGCTGAAGAATCGATTGAAAAGTTGAGTTCCATTATAAAAGAAATTTCATAATAAAACCAAGGCAATATGCTACCGGGGTTACCCCTCGGTTTTTTATCCCACAAAGAGAGTATATCAAAGGGGGCCCTTAATAATTATAAAAAACTCGTAACTTTGCACCCTTTAAAAGATAACACTGGATATCAATGGAAATAATTAGAGAAAACACGGGCGAAATGACAGCCCAACTACGCATTAAAATAACCCGAGAAGATTACCTAGAGAGAACAGAGAAAGAGCTTAAGAAATTACAAAAAGACATGGTGCTACCGGGTTTCCGCAAGGGTAAAGTTCCCATGGGGCATGTAAAACGTTTATATGGGCAGGCTATTGTTGTAGATGAAGTCAACAAAATGTTGAGCGAAGCCTTACAGAAATATATTGATGAGAATCAATTAGATTTATTAGGATATCCGCTGGCAGGGAAAAACAGTAAGCCTTTTAATCCGGAAACTGAAACCGAACATGAGTTTCGGTTTGATTTAGGCCTGGCACCATCGTTTGAACTAAACCTAGAGGCAGTCAGTGGCCTCACATATACCCAGCTGGTACCTGGAGATGAAGACATAGATAAAGAAATTGAGAATTACAGACATCAGTTTGCCCAGGTTGAACCTCAAGAAGTTAGCGATGAAAATAGTATATTTGAAGGCACCCTGGTCGAAGTAAATGAAAACGGTGAGCCTGTGGAAGGTGGATACAACACCCAAAGAGCATTTCATCTTCACAGCGATATGGTGGATGCTGATGCTAAAGTTGCATTTATTGGTGTAAAAGCAGGGGCTAAGGTATCTTTCAAAACAGTTTCAATCGCCGCTCTGGCCAAATTTGCCGAAGTTACTGAAGAGAAAGCTCAACAGATAAAAGACAGACTTGTATTTGAAATTGAAGAAATTAAAAAAGAAGTCCTGCCCGACCTCAACGTTGAATTTTTCAATCAGGTTTTTCCTCATCAAAATATTCAAACCGAGGAAGAATTCAGAAAAGAGGTAGGGCAACGCATCCAGCTGGGTTGGATGCAACGCATTGCCGACCAGCGTTTCCTCAACGAAGTTGCCGACCGATTCATAGAAACCCATCATATTCCTTTACCGGATGAGTTTCTTAAAAGGTGGATTGTAGCAAATTCCGAGGGTAAAATCACGCAGGAAGAAGTTGAAAAAGATTATGATAAAAAATTTGCAAAAGGTATCCGTTGGGAACTGATTGAATCGAAGTTGCGAGAAAAAGCAAAAATGGAAATCACCCCCGACGACTTGCGGGAGCGAATGAAACGCGACCTCATTGAGAACTATTTTGGTTTTCTAAAATATTCCCCAGAAGGAGATGCACGCCTTGATGCACTGGCTACGGATATGCTAAAATCGGAAGAACAGGCGCGCAAGGTATATAATGAATTGAATGAAGAAAAACTCATTGTTTATCTACGCGATAACCTTCAGGTGAACATCGTAGAGCAAAGCATCAACGAATATTTTGATTCATTTAAAAAGCAGCCCACGCAAGTTGGGGAGCAAGAAACAGATACTCCAGATAATGCACAGTAATCAACTTCTAAAAATAAAATTAAAATAGCCATGAGACCCAATGAATTTTATAAATACGCTACTGGGCACATGGGCATCAGCCCCCTGGCCCTCGAGAAATACATATCGATAAGTAACAATTACATCTCTCCCACCATTATAGAAGAGAGGCAACTGAATATAGCCACCATGGATGTTTTCTCTCGACTCATGATGGATCGCATCATATTTCTCGGGGTTCCTATTGATGATTATGTGGCCAACATCATACAGGCACAATTGCTTTTTCTGGAAAGCGTAGATTCACGGAAGGATATTCAGATTTATCTTAACACGCCCGGCGGATCGGTATATGCAGGGCTGGGCATATACGATACCATGCTATACATTGCCGCCGATGTAGCGACGATATGCACAGGAATGGCTGCCTCTATGGGTGCTGTTCTTCTTTGCGCAGGTCAAGACGGTAAACGAACTGCTTTGCCTCACGCTCGAGTTATGATTCATCAGCCACTTGCAGGAACTCAAGGTCAAGC
>CALJNV010000184.1 GCA_937981455.1 uncultured Bacteroidales bacterium
TGATGGGGGATTTTTTATTAAAAAGTGAGAGGTAACATTTAAGTTTTGGTTGTGTTAGGGACTTATGGAAGCATAAGAACAACACAACCTAACCGGGGGTATTCATGATTCAGCACGAAAAAACCGTAGTCGCAAAACCCACGGTTTATCTATGAATATTTAGAATAAATTTCTATTTGAAGCTTTTAACGGTTTCACCCTGGGCATAAATACCTTTAAGAAGTTTATCCTTTACCTGAGCGAAAGCGTCGATGGTATAACGTACATCCTCAAGAGTATGAACAGCCGTAGGAATCAAACGGATGAGTATTTGGCCCTTAGGGATCACGGGGTAGGTTACGATACTACAGAAAATATCGAATTTTTCGCGAAGGTCGTATGTAAGCCCCGTAGCCTCGGCCACACTTCCTGAGAGGAAGACAGGGGTTACGGGCGATTCAGTATTGCCCAGGTTGAATCCTTCTTTACGCAAACCATTTTGCAGAGCGTGCACGATGGTCCATAATTTTTCGCGAAGTTCAGGATGTTTACGGATGAGATCCAGGCGTTTAAGGGCGCCCATAACCATAGGCATCGGCAAAGATTTGGCAAAAGTTTGCGAGCGCATATTGAAACGAAGATAGTCGGCCACTGTTTTGGTGGTCGCCACGAAACCGCCTATTCCGGCCATTGCCTTAGCAAAAGTACCAAAATAAAGATCAATGTCTTCCTGAACACCGAGATGGGTTCCGGTGCCAGCCCCTTTAGGACCCATAGTGCCGAAGCCATGGGCATCGTCTACTAAAAGTCGAAAAGGATATTTCTTTTTTAATTCAGCTATTTGGCGCAGCTTGCCCAAATCGCCCGACATACCGTATACGCCTTCGGTGATTACGAGAATGCCACCACCGGTTTCTTCAGCCAACCGAGTGGCGCGCTGCAGCTGCTTTTCCATATTCTCGATATTGTTGTGAGGGTATACAAAACGTTTTCCCAAGTGCAACCTTACTCCATCAATAATGCACGCATGGGCCTCTGAGTCATAAACAATAACATCCTTACGATCGACCAGGCTGTCAATAATGGAAACCATACCCTGGTAACCATAATTAAGCAGAAAAGCATCCTCTTTACCGACAAACTCAGCGAGTTCGCGTTCGAGCTGCTCATGATAAACTGTCTGCCCCGACATCATGCGGGCACCCATTGGGTAGGCCATACCCCACTGGGCTGCTGCCTCCGCATCGGCTTTGCGTACTTCAGGATGATTGGCCAGCCCCAAATAGTTATTGAGACTCCAGATGAGGCGCTCGCGCCCCATGAATACCATGCGATTGCCTATCTCTCCTTCAAGCTTAGGGAACATATAATAACCAAAGGCCTTGTCACCGTATTGACCCAATGGACCCCTGTTGGTGGCCACTTTTTCAAAAATATCGCGCATGAAAAATGTTTTTATATTCTGGCTGCAAAACTAAAAAAAAGCGCTCGGGCAACAAACCTGATTAAGTATTATCCATGAGAATTAACTTTTTCCTGGGTAATTCTGAATAAATCTACTTCCCAATTTTAACAATTACTTATTACACAATTAAAAAATTCGAAACCTGTGCACCACTCGACCGGAATAGTTTTGCAGCGGAATTTTAAAATCCAATAATTATGAAGAAACTCTTACTCGCATTAAGTTTTTTTCTGGCTTTAAGTATTAGTCTGAGAGCCCAAAACAGTATCGACAATCCATTTTTCGACCATGTTACTTTTAGAGGAGGCATGGGCAATGTGGATTGGACCGAGGGATGGTGTAATTGGAATCCACAAAACACCATATATCCTCCTGCTACTCAAATTATTTCGGGCGAAATTACCCAAAACACAACCTGGAAACCCAACGCCTCCCCTCTGCTCAACCGTGCATCCTTTCAAAATCCTCGTTTGCAGGATCCCTTTTTTGACCAAGTATCTTTCATAGGTGCTTTCGGTAACAACGATTGGACTCAGGGCTGGTGCAATTGGACTCCGCAATCAACCAACTATGGTTCTCCCAACGTTATTGTAGAAGGTGAAATTACAACCAACACTACTTGGACAGCCAATAATGTTTATTTGATTAAAGGTTTTCTTTACGTAAGAGATGGCGCCACCTTAACCATTGAACCTGGAACCGTAATACGGGGGGATAAAGATACTAAAGGTTCACTGATTATCGAGAGAGGGGCCAAGCTAATAGCAGTTGGAACCGCTACCCAACCCATCGTTTTCACCTCTAACCAGCCCGCTGGAAGTCGTAATTACGGAGACTGGGGAGGCGTTATCCTCTGTGGCCGGGCTACCATTAATGTACCCGGTGGTGAAGCCATTATTGAAGGGGGCCCAACCTCTATGTATGGCGGTGGTAACAATCCAAACGACGACGATAACAGCGGCACTTTGAGCTATATACGCATTGAGTTTCCTGGTATTCCTTTTGTACCTGATAAAGAAATTAATGGTCTTACACTGGGTGGTGTAGGCAGTCAAACAAAGATTGACCATATACAAGTTTCGTACGCAGGAGATGATGCTTTTGAATGGTTTGGAGGTACCGTTAATGCAAAATATTTGGTTTCTTTTCGCACCTGGGATGACGATTTCGATACCGATTATGGTTTTAGGGGTAAAGTCCAGTTTGGGGTAGCTCTGCGTGACCCAGATATTGCAGACCCTGGCTCAGGCTCCAATGGTTTCGAATCCGACAACGATGGACAGGGTAGTTCTAACACTCCATTTACCTCAACTATTTTCAGCAATATAAGCGTTTTTGGACCTAAATATACTTCCACTACAAGCATCAATTCCAATTTTAAGAGAGCTCTTCATTTGCGTCGAAACACCAAACTTAGTCTTTACAACAGTGTACTCTCTGGATTTCCCACAGGATTATTTATCGACGGGAGTGCTTCTCAGGGAAATGCCACAAACAATGAACTTCAAATAGAGAACTGTATTTTGGCAGGGATGGGCGAATTCTTCAAAAGCAGTTTTGAAAGAAAATGGTTCTTTGCTCCCCAGCGCAACAATGATACTTTGGCCACCAACGATATGATGCTCGTTCAAGCTCCCTTCAACCTCAGTAACCCCAATTTCCTTCCCTCTGCCGGTAATACCGTATATCTTTTGCAAGGTTTTGTCTATGTAAGAGCTGGCGCCAAACTCACTATTATGCCCGGCACAATTATTCGGGGTGACAAAGGCACCAAGGGTTCACTCATCGTGGAACGTGGAGCTCAAATATTTGCTGAAGGCACCCCAGACAATCCCATTGTTTTTACTTCCAATGAACCTGCCGGAAGTCGGAACTATGGCGACTGGGGCGGAGTAATTATCTGTGGTAGAGCCTCAATCAATGTACCAGGCGGTGAAGCCATCATTGA
>CALJNV010000185.1 GCA_937981455.1 uncultured Bacteroidales bacterium
CTTCCCCTTTCCATTTTATTATCATCGATCATGACTTTTGGAAATCTGGGAGAAAACTACGAATTGGTGGCAATGAAATCGGCTGGCATCAGCTTGGGAAGGGCTATGCTTCCCCTTATTGTACTCTCAGTATTTATAAGCATTGGTGCCTTTCTTTTCAATAACGGTGTTTTGCCTGTGGCCAACCTCAAATTCAAATCTTTACTTTACGATATTCGTAAACAAAAACTGGCCATTAACATTCAACCTGGCATTTTCTATAATGGTATCGACAACTACGTTATCCGGGTAGAGGGTAAAAACGATGAAACCAATACGCTTTTTGGTGTTATGGTTTACGACCATTCTGACCAGATGGGCAACATGAAACTTTCAACGGCTGGCAGAGGTCACATGTACCTTACACCCGACGAGAAATTTCTTATTTTTACCCTTTTTCGGGGCGAAAACTACACCGAGCAATTCAGTGAACGCAACTACCGAAACCGTAGACAATTTCAAATTATTACCTATGAAGAAAATCGCAGAAAATTTGATCTTTATGGTTTTGGCCTGCAACGAACCAACGAAGAACTCTTTCGTTCAAACTATCAGATGATGAACATCGACCAGCTCAATTCTGCTATCGACTCTTTAGGCAAAGATTTCAACGGACGAGTACAAGAATTCAGTCAATCTTTAATCGGGCGGTTTGCTTTTCTGCAACTGGTCGACACCTCACACAGATTTTCAGATTCATTAAAAATAGTAGGTAATTTTTTTGAACATTTCAAATCGGCCAGCCGTAAGCGTGTATTAGAAACCGCACTGCAAAACCTCAGAAGCAATAAGGAATTTATTGTAAACAACGGAAATGAACTCAGGGTAAGAACTACAACCCTTAACCGACACAAGGTGGTTTGGCATCAGAAATTTACTTTATCCGTTGCCTGTTTGCTTTTCTTTTTCATAGGAGCACCCCTTGGAGCCATTGTAAGGAAAGGGGGTTTGGGATTGCCTGTGGTTATGTCCTCTTTTATCTTTGTTATTTTCCACATCATTTCAATCACCGGAGAAAAATATGCTGTATCGGGCGCAGCCGCTATTGTGCCATCTATCTGGATTGCTCCTGCCGTGTTGCTACCTGTGGGCCTCTGGCTATCATGGAAAGCCATCACCGATAGCCCTATCCTCGACATGGATACCTATACCCGATTCTTCAACCATTTTATACCCAAAAAATACAGGTTTAAATTGGCCGAAGAACGCATTGAGTAGTAATAAAATTTTGAAATTGAATATCAGCGATGAACATTCTTTTTTTGTGCAATAAACCTCCATTTCCAGCTAGGGAAGGGGGCCCTATTGCCATGAATATGCTTATCGAAGGATTGGTGGAACAGGGATACAGCGTTAAAGTGTTAACGGTGAGTTCTTATAAATATCCTTTTAATCCCGGCACTTTGCCTGAGGAATACCTTGAATCGTCCCTTATTGAAGCTGTAGAAGTAGACCTACACGTAAAACCCATTCCTGCCTTTCTCAATCTTTTTAGCGGAAAATCGTATCATGTAGAGCGTTTTATCAGCAAAACGTTTCGCAAACGCCTCATCAGAATCCTCAACGAGCAAGAATTTGATATTGTTCAGCTCGAGACTATATATATGGCTCCATACATCGCTGACATACGCAAGCACTCAAGAGCAAAAATTGTTCTTAGAGCCCACAACATTGAACATCTCATTTGGAAAAGAATTTACGATAATACCCCCTGGGGGCCCAAAAAGGCTTATCTGGGTCATCTATGGAAAACACTCAAAAAATATGAATTGGGCGCATTGACTCAAGTGGATGGAATTGCAGCTATCACTCGAAAAGATGCATCTTTTTTCCGTCAATATGCTGGCCCTATTCCGGTTATCGATGTATCGTTTGGCGTTAATTTAACAGCCTTTCCCTGGCCCACACAGAGAGAAGCAGAGCCCTATTCGCTTTTTCACATTGGAAGCATGGACTGGATACCCAACCAGGAAGGTATTCGGTGGTTTCTGGAGGATATTTGGCCCATAATTATTCAAGAAAAGCCTATTCTCAAGCTTTATCTGGCCGGACGAAATATGCCTTCATGGCTATATAATGGTTTTTGGCCCAATGTGGCTGTGGTGGGTGAAGTATCGGATGCCCGCCAATTTATGCTATCCAAGGAAGTAATGGTAGTCCCTCTTTTGGCAGGCAGTGGCATTCGCATTAAAATTATCGAGGCCCTAGCCAACGGAAAGGCAGTGGTAACCACCTCAATGGGTGCTGAAGGAATTGAATACCAACATGGTGAAAACCTCCTGGTGGCTGATAATGCAGAAGATTTCGCCCAGGCTGTATTGCGCTGCTACGATGAACCTGGCCTGATAGAAAAACTTGGCCGTAATGCCCGCAAACTCGTTGAAAAAGAACACAACAGGCATACTTTAATTACGGAACTCATTACCTTTTACAATCAATTGCTCGGGCAAGACTGAGATTTTGAGTGGACAAATCGATTGTCCCCGTTAATTTTGCAACTCGGTCGAAGATGAGCGAAAAAGAAAATAGAGTCACAAAATTTTAAATAATGCAAAAACTTCTGGTGGTACTTCCTCGTGTCCCTTGGCCTTTAGAAAAAGGAGATAAACTCAGGGCATACCACCAACTGAGGTATTTGTCGCAGCATTTTCAAATTTTTCTGGTGGCTCTTTCGGAGGGGCAGCCTCATCCCGAGGCGTTTCTCCGGCTCAAGCCCTTTTGCAGAGTGCTACATTTCGTTAGCCTATCATGGCCCAGAAGAATTCTTGGAATGCTCAGGGCAATAGGTTACGGTTGGCCTTTGCAGGTAGGCTATTTTTTTCATCCCAAAGCCCGTAAAAAAATCCATACAATCATTCATCAACACCAACCCCATTTGGCTTACTTTCAGTTAACTCGCACCGGGCCGTATATAAAAAACCTTTCGCTCCCTGTTTATATAGATTTTCAGGACACATTTTCGGCAGGTATGAAAAGGCGAAGAGATAAAGCCATCTGGTGGTTGAAACCCTTCTTTCATTTTGAATATATACGCATGAAACGCTATGAAGCGGCTTTGCTCGACCAATGCTCCGAGGCCTTTTTAATTTCATTGCCCGATCGACAGCTTTTTCCTCACCCGCAACACGACCGCATACACATCGTGCCCAATGGCGTGGATTTTTATTACTTCTCCCCTGATACATCGGTACCTAAAAAAGATTGGGTGCTCTTTACCGGCAACATGAGTTACCCTCCCAATGTAGATGCAGCCCGCTATCTTGCTCAAGAAATTATGCCGAAGGTATGGAACCAACATCCCTCTGCCCAGCTCATTTTAGCCGGCGCTACACCCCACCCTTCTCTAAAAGCATTGCAAAACCAGAGAATTATCGTTACAGGTTGGGTCAACGACATGCGTGAATATTACAACCAGGCTTCAGTCTTTGTAGCCCCCATGCGTATGGGTACAGGGCTACAAAACAAATTACTGGAAGCCCTGGCCATGCATTTGCCCTGTGTAACATCTCCCCTGGCCAATCATTCGTTAGGGGCGCGAGATAAGCATGAAATTCTCATTGGCGCCCATGCCTCTGAATTTGCCGAACATATTTCACGCTTGCTCAGCGATAAAAACTATGCTTATACCCTTGCCCACAACGGTTGGAGCTTTGTAAAAACTCACTACTCCTGGGAAACAGCCACCCAACACCTGGTTGATACCATTAAACAAACCCTTGATTAAGACCCATTGTTTACTGTTTATTTTTGATATTTTAGCCTTAGCATTTTTCCCGCATGGAATTTTTATACGAAATTGCCCTTACCCTGGTGCCTGGCGTGGGTGATGTTTTGGCACGCCGGCTCATCTCTCACTGTGGCAACGCGGAAGCTGTTTTTAAAGAGAAAAAACACCATCTTATACAGATTCAAGGCATCGGCGATTATCTTGCCAATAATATTCTTCAAAACAAATATACCGAGCGGGCAGCCCAGGAGATTGAATTTGCAAAAAAATACAAAATTCAAATACTTTATTACCAGCAACAAGAATATCCCACACGTTTAAAACATTGCCCTGATGCGCCTATCATCCTTTACTATAAGGGGAATGCCCCACTCAATCCTCGCTATTGCATGAGTATTGTGGGCACACGCCAGGCTACGGACTACGGCAGGGAATACATTGCCCGATTGATGGAATATCTTAAGAATTACGAAGTCTTAATTGTAAGCGGTTTAGCCTTTGGTATCGATACGGCAACCCATAAAGCAGCCCTGGATTGCAACCTTCCTACTGTAGGGGTGTTGGGCCATGGACTCGACCGTATGTATCCTTCGCAAAACCGCTCATTGGCCAGGCGAATGATCGAACATGGAGGCTTGCTGAGCGATTTTCCTTCAGGTACAGGCCCCGACCGTGAAAATTTTCCGAAAAGAAATCGCATTATCGCCGGTATGGCCGATGCCACGCTGGTTATTGAATCAGGTATGCGGGGAGGGGCACTCATTACAGCCGACATTGCCAACTCATACAATCGAGATGTCTTTGCATTGCCGGGTCGTTTTGGAGATACTTTATCGGAAGGATGCAACTGGTTGATTCGCACCAACCGAGCCGCTCTGCTCGATAGCCCAGAAACCTTGGTGGAAGAGCTGGGTTGGGCCTCCCCTGACCCTGGCAGACCTCCTGCTCAAAAAAAATTATTCGTCGATCTCAACCCCGACGAAACCCGCATCGTGGAAATACTTCAGAACTTAGGCACAGCTTCCATCGATCGAATCTGCCTCGACGCTCAACTACCGGCAACTCGTGTGGCAGCCGCCTTGCTCAACCTCGAACTCCATGGGGTGCTACGTTGTATGCCTGGAAAGATTTACAAATTGACATAAATATCAATGTTGCAAAACCCTCAGATTCTATAAATCTCACTACACATATCGGGTTCTCTCTTAAAACAAAAAAAAGGCTGTTGTGGAAGAACAGCCTCTTGGTCTGTAGAAAAATAGACTTAGTCTTTGATTCCTAATTTCTTTTTCACCAGTGGTAAAATGTCATCCGAAGGGGGGGAATAGAGCAAAAGGCCTTCCGCACTGTTGAAAATGTAAGAAAAACCGTTTTCTTTGGCCACATCCTGAATGGCCTTCTTGGCCCTTTCTATGAGCGGGGTAGTGAGCTCAGCTTCCTTGGCTTGAAGGTCCTGGCTGGCCTGCTGCTGAAATGCTTCAATGCGGGCTTGCAAATCTTGCAGTTCTTTTTCCTTGGTCCGACGAATAAGATCGGTCATGGTAGAAGATTTTGATTGATAATCAGCCAACTTGGTTTCCCATTCCGTTTGCATAGCTTCCATCTGCGACCTGAGTCCATTGGCATATTGCTGATACTTCTGTCGGATGGTGTCCTGACCTGGCATCAACGAATACAGTTTGGCAAAATCGATATGGCCAAACTTTTGAGCCGAGAGACCTGTAAAAGAAAACATCAAGCCCATCAATAATACAATTCTCATTAAATTTCTCATGTTCTATACAGCTAATTGATTGTTAATTTTTGCAAAAATATAGAAATTCGACCAAACACGAAAATGCGACCATTACAACATTAAAAACTTCATCATCAATCTCTTAAACATTTATTTATTTTTTCGTGTGTTAAATGAATACCCCATTTCTTCCAAAATATCATCGCTAATGTCGTATTTGGCATCGGCCCACATTACCGTTACACCACCGGCCTTATCGAAAACCATAGCCAAATTGCGAGCCTTTGCCACCGCCTCAATGGCACTGAATACTTTATCCTGTATAGGCTTTATGAGTTCCTGCCTTTTTTTAAAGAGATCTCCGTCTTTGCCAAAACGCTTCTTTTGTAATTCCTTGGCATCTTTTTCTGCCTTAATAATGGCATCTTCGCGTTTGCGCTTCATCTCTTCGGGCAATAACACAGCCTCCGACTGATAATCTTTATACATTTTATCGATAGCAGCAAACTTGGCCTCTAGTTCTTGTTGCCATTGCACCGAAATTTCATCAATTTGCGCCATGGCATCATTATATTCGGGAATATTTTGAAGAATATACTCAGTATCTACATAAGCAAACTTTTGGGCCTGAGCACCCAACGCAAAAATCATCATGAGCGAGGCAAAAGCAAAAAGTTTTTTCATGATTAGGTCCCTCCTTAATTTTTGAGTTTAATAGTCATTCAGATACTTTCAAATATCATGCCTTTAATCGATAGACTGGTTGATGGAAAAATGGAACTGTCCACCGTTGGCTGAGGGTTGTCCGGGCACCTCATCGTAGCCGTAGCCATAGTCGAGGCCCAGAACGCCAAACATGGGGAGGAAGATGCGCAATCCCAATCCTGCACTCCGGTAAACCTTGAAGGGATTGAATTTCGTGAATTTATTCCAGGTATTGCCGCCCTCCATGAAAGCCAAGGCATAGATGGTGCTCGAAGGATTGAGCGAAAGAGGAAAACGCAACTCAAACATGTAGCGACTATAAATAGTGCCACCTACCCCTGAACTTTCATAATATTCAGGCGTTATGCTTTCGTTGGCATAGCCTCGCAGGGCAATAATTTCACGTCCATCCAGGCTTCCATAACCCGAAAGACCATCTCCGCCCACATAAAATCGTTCAAAAGGGGTTACCCCAAGATCTTTGTTGTAGTAACCCAAAAATCCGAGGCGGTATTTGCTGGCCAACACTAGATTGCCTACCAGATTGGTATACCAGTTGCCAGAAAACTTCCATTTATGATATTCGATCCATTTAAATTTTTCCTCAGCGCTGAGCTTCGAATATTCTTTATTGCTAAACAAACTGTAGGGGGGCGTTAGTTCTACGCTCAAATTTACTGTAGATCCTCGACGCGGGAAGATAGGATTGTCGTCGCTGCTTCTTCCGAAGGAAAAAGTGTAACTGATTTTATTGTATTCTCCATTGCCACTGCCGAAAGTAAAAATACGCGCGTAATTTTTCAGCTTGTATTTTTGGTAATTAAGACCATGATATACTTGAAAATAATCATCCGGCCATTCGAGACGCTTACCTAGGCCCACCCCAACGCCATTAATAACAAATGAAGCATAGTTGGTATCAGCGCTCTTCAATCCATTGGTATATTTCGAATGGTAATATGACACGGTGAATGCATTGGGTTTTTTACCTCCCAGCCAAGGTTCAGTGAATGACATTGAATAAGCTGTGTAGCCCACTCCATAGGTTTGAAAACGCAGGTTTAACTTCTGTCCATCGCCACTGGGAATGGGCTTCCACGCATCTTTTTTGAAAAATCGACGGGTTGAAAAGTTATTAAAAGACAATCCCAGTGTGCCCACAATGCGTCCGTAGCCCCACCCACCGGATAACTCAATCTGGTCGCTGGAGGTTTCTTCAACTGTATATTCCAGATCCACTGTACCATCCTGCGCATTGGGCGAGTAATCTATTCCCAGTTTTTCAGGATTAAAATACTTCAGTTGGGCCAATTCTCTCTGAGTACGAATAATATCGTTGCGACTGAATAACTGGCCTGGTTTGGTGTATAGCTCGCGCAATATAACGTGGTCACTTGTGCGATCGTTTCCTTTAACCGTTACCCTGCTCAATGTAGCTTGCTTTCCCTCAAAAACCCGAATCTCTAAGTCTATCGAATCGTTCTCTATTTTTACTTCCACAGGCTGCACATTGAAAAATAAATATCCATCATCCAAATATAACGAACTGACATCAAATCCGTTAGGATTGTATGACAGGTTGGTTTGCAGAATTTCCTGGTTATAAACATCCCCTTTACGAATTTTTAAATAGGTATTGAGCACATCGGAAGAATATTTCGTATTACCCACCCAGGTGATATTTCGAAAATAGTATTTGCGACCCTCTTTGAGCCATAATTCTACGTTAATGGTTTTGTCATCCACAAAATAGACTGAATCCCGAATAATCTCTGCATCACGATAGCCCAATTCATTGTATTTTTTTACGATGTTTTGCATATCGGTTTCAAAATCTTCCCTGATAAATTTTGAGGATTTAAATACGCGCATGCGTAGGTTGCTGTAATAATAGTCGGTGAGATTATCAGTGAGGCCGGCTGCATCGAGTTTTATGCCGCTTTTTATCAGGTTATATGCCAGCTTGTCCAAACCCGCCAGAGGTCTGAACGAGCCTTTCTCTTTGGTCTCTTTGAGAGCATTCTTGAGAGTTGTAGTTTTAACCTGCTGATTGCCATGAATGATAATGGTGTTAATTTTTACTTTGTCTTTCTTATCGATATTAAAAACCAAAACTACATTATTGAGTTTGGTAGTATCTCTGATCTCTTGAATATTCACATCAACTCTAAGAAAGCCTTTGTCAATAAAATATTTCTTAATTGTTTCCTGGGCTCTTACCAGGGTATTTCGTGTAACCACCTCGCCAGCAGTCAATTTAAGTTTATCACGCAAGTCATCGGCTTCCCCTTTTCGAATGCCTTTGAAAGTAAATTTACTCAGCCGCGGCCTTTCCTGCAATTGAATCTGCAAAAAAATGACTTTGCCCTCAATCTTTTCAGCAACAACCTGAACATCATCAAAAAGGCCTTGCTTCCATAATTTTTCGATAGCACGGGTAATTTCTTCCCCCGGCACTTTAATTCGATCACCCACCTTGAGGCCAGTAATCATCACCAACACTGAAGGGTCGAGGTATTGCACTCCCTGCACTGTAATGCCTCCGATTTCGTATTCTTTGGGGTTGGCATAATCTATCATTTTATCATCGCCACCCAAGGATATTTGAGCTTTGAGATTGAGGCCGGGCATCAGACTTAACAAAAAAGAAAGTACAAAAAGATATTTTAATTGCTTCATTTGCAAATATTTCCTATATAAACCAGGTTTAATTTAGCGGAGTTGATTTTCTCTAACTTGCTCGCTGGTCTGGCCAAAGCGGCGTTCACGTTTTTGATAATCGAGCACAGCTTCAGCCAAATCTTCTTTGCGAAAATCGGGCCAGAGTTTAGGGGTAAACCAAAGTTCAGTGTATGCAATCTGCCAGAGAAGAAAATTACTGATGCGATATTCTCCACTGGTACGAATAAGCAATTCCGGGTCAGGAAGGAAAGAGCTGTTCATAAAATTGCGAATAAGGGATTCATCAATGTGGGCTGGGTCGATTTGACCATTTTTTGCAGCCTGGGCGATTTCGCTGACCATGCGTGCGATTTCCCAACGTGAACTGTAGCTGAGGGCCAACACCAGATCCATGCGTGTGAACGACGAGGTAGCCTCCATGGCCAATTCAAGTGCCTGGCGTGTAGGTTGCTGTAGCTTATCGAGGTCGCCAATGGCTCTGAGTCGTATATTATTTTTATTAAGTGTTTCTATCTCTGTGTTGATAGTTTCTACAAGCAGCTTCATCAAGGCCTCTACCTCGCACTGGGGGCGTTTCCAGTTTTCGGTGGAAAAAGTATAGAGCGTAAGATATCTGATGCCCATTTGGGCAGCTGCTTCGGCCGCCTCGCGCACTGCAGTCACTGCGTGTTGATGGCCCTTGATGCGCTCCATGCCTTTTTGCCGGGCCCATCGCCCATTGCCATCCATAATGATAGCCACATGTTGCGGAAGGCGAGCCGGGTCGAGGGCTGCACGCAATTGCTCATATTTTTCAGAATCCGGCATGGGTTTTTTTTTGGTTCCGGGAATTTTTTGTGCTTTAGGGTCGACAAATTTATCAATAATCAGTCAAATAAAGACATAATTCTTTACTTACACCTCAGTCGAACCGTCCTACATTCTTAAAATCGTTGCATGGTGGGGTTTTATAAAGATTGATTTTGTAAGTAATAAAAACCCCTGCATAGGCATACCAATCTTCATAGGCCGGATTACCCCTTTGCATACCGGGCGAGTGATTGCGCAGGGGGTCGCTCATTATTTCCTCGGGCAAAGCAGGATCTATTGCATTGCCTTCCAGGTAATAGGTTTTGCTCACATCGTCAAGGTAATCGGTAAATGTCTTACGGTAACCGGCCTCCATACCCACCGTCATCTTTTTGTTGAGGCTGAGCTTCAGCCCCATCCCAAAGGGTATAGCCAAGCTGATGCGAGCATAAGGTCTGCGGTCCGGATACATCTGGGTATCCTGTCCTTCGGTGCGTAAGGGCTGCAGGTCCACCCATTGCCCGTTGAACTGGGCTTGTGGATTAAACATAAACAAAGAAAGGCCGGCAAACAAGTAGGGTGAAAACGACTGGCGCCGACTACCTGTGTAATAGTCCAGAAAGTTAAATTCCATTTGCGAGCTCACCTCCGTAATACGGCTTTCAAAATACAGGCTTCGACCACTGAGCTCGCTACCCTCTAAATCTTGGCCCCTCACCCGACCCACCAGCAAATTATTTTTCCACACCCATCGAGAAGAAAAATTATAACGCATAAGCGCACCCATGGCTGGCCGCATAAGCCGGGGCACAGGACCTGGATTAAGGTCGCCGGTGTAAAGCATCCCCCCTCCCGTAAGACCGGTTTCAAGGTATTGCCCACTCGCTGTATGTGCTGCTAAAACGATTATTGCGATCAAAGGCAGCCACTTAGAATGTATTTTCATGCGTAGGATTTCCTTTTATTTGCTCTGTTTCCTGTGCTGATGAAAAAATAACGACAGGGAGTCCTCAAAATTGCAATACTCTCTGGTTTCAGTTGCGAATATCATGTCCCCACGTCAGTTTGGCTCTGAGGGTTGAATAAAAGGTCTGAGAGGGCAAGCGGCCCAGATTGAGTGTAAATGAAGCCAGCTGAATTTGCATCCGCAAGCGCTTTTTCATGATTCCCACCCTCGAATCCAGTCCTAATACATAACGACCGGTTTTGGTCTCTACCTCTACCTGAATACTACTAGTGTCAGGCACCACTACTGGCCTCACGGTAAGATTGTGATTGGCTACTGGGGTAATTACCAGACTGCGTGAATTGGGTGTGATGATTGGCCCTCCACAACTCATAGAATAAGCTGTACTACCGGTAGGTGTGGCTATCAAAAGTCCATCGGCCCAATATGTATTTAGAAATTCTCCGTCAATCCATACGCTGATGCTGAGCATGCTTGCAGGCATTTCTTTTAAAATGCTGATTTCGTTGAGCGCGTAGGGATAAGCCTTAAATCCCTCCAGGTTCAATGCAAGCAAGGTTCGGGGCTCAAGACTGATTTTTCCTTCAAACAGATTTCCCAAAACCGTCTCCAAATTCTCGCGGCCGGCAGCTGAGAGAAATCCCAGGCGACCCAGATTGATACCCAACACGGGTATGCCACTGTTATGCACCAGCGGAAGCGTATCCAGCAAGGTTCCATCGCCCCCAATCGATAATAGATAATCCACGCCCTGCAACTGTTCAGCTTTATCGTAGACCTGATAAGGAATGGCCCTTCGAACGGCCAAACTTTGCGGTTGTTCCCATCCACCATATATATATACCTCATATCCTCTCGAAACCAGCCCTTCAAATAATCGCTCGAGAAATTGATCATCGCCATTTACCGGGTGCCTGCCATACAATGCTACTTTCATTCAAGCCTTGATGTTTATGTTTTCTGGCAAATGTATGAAATATTTAAACCCAGCGTTGCTCTCAATAAGGATGAAACCTCAGAACCCCTGGGAGCCCCGACGGGGCGACATATCGGTAAGAGCCCCGAAGGGGCGACATACCAGCGAGAGCCCCGAAGGGGCGACATATCGGTAAGAGCCCCGAAGGGGCGAC
>CALJNV010000186.1 GCA_937981455.1 uncultured Bacteroidales bacterium
CAGTTTTTAGTTTGGCTATGAATTTTTTATTGGTTCCTCGATTGGGGATATATGGCTCTGCCCTGGTTTTAGTATTGTCAAATCTTTTGATGAGTTTTCTTTTTTATCATTTTGCTCAGCGTGTTTATCTGATAAAGTTTGAGTGGAAGCGACTGGGAATGTTGTTGGGGCTGGGCGTTATATTTTACGCAATTGCCTTATTAGCTCAAAGGATAGACTTTTATGTAGGATTGACCGTAAAAATGCTACTGGTGATCAGTTTCCCGTTTGTGCTCTACAAATTCGGATTTTTTGATAGAGATGAGAAAAGGCGCATTTTGCTAGGCAAAACTATGATCATCAATTTAATAAAAAACCACTGATTCATTTATGGAAGCAGATATCCACAGCTTGTTTGAGAAGGTAATTATCGTAGGGGGAGGGGCCATAGGAACGGCCCTGGCCAATGCTTTAGCTTACAATGAAAAAGTTGAGACCGTTCTTTATAGTATAGAACCTGAGGTAATTGAAGAAATCAACACAAGGCGCCATAATACAAAATATTTTCCCGGGGTTCGTTTGATGCAAGGGTTTGTGGCAATGGGTGATATTGAGGTTTTGCGGGAGGCCGATGTAGTATTTATGGCGGTTCCTTCGGTAGTTGTGGTTGATTTTATTCGCAAAAATGCAGCTTTGATATCGAAAGGAGCCACAGTGGTGAACCTTGCCAAAGGATTTGGCCCCGAAGGCCGTACCATTTCTGAGGTTTTAATGGAAGAGTTTTCCTTCCCTGTTGCTGCCATGAAGGGGCCTTCGTTTGCTCGGGAATTGATTCAGGGTAGTCCCACTGGATTCACCATAGGTTGCTCTCAGCCTGGGCTATGGCACTCTTTTGAATATTTATTTGGTCCAACGCCGGTTTACCTCGATTTTTCAAAAGATGTGTTAGGAGTAGAACTTTTGAGTATTCTAAAGAATATTTATGCCATTGCTGTGGGTATCATGGATGCCCAATTCAATACAGCCAATTTACGTTTTTTGTTTCTTACCCGAGCCATGGCCGAAATGCGAGAAGTTATGCTTCTTTTTGGCGGTAAAAAGCCCACCCTGTTTAAGTATTGTGGCTTTGGCGATTTTGGTCTAACCGCTCTCAACGACCTTTCGCGAAATCGTACGTTGGGCTTGCTTATTGGTAAAGGTTTTTTCAATGAGCAAATCTCTGAAAAGGTATTGTTGGAGGGAAAAATTGCTGTGAACATATTCTGTGAGCATCTTGCACACAAAGGTCGATTGTCAGATTTTCCCATTCTAGAGGGCCTCAATGGCATCTTTAACAGCAACCTCGACCGTACAGTCTTTGCCCGGAAAATTTTATCGAAATAAGGGATCAAAGTTTATTGCAAGGAATGAATGATTTGAGCCAGTCGAGCCGTAAGGGCTGGACGGGCATATTCCATTGTTGCCATCGATGGCCTACGTACTCGTTTGTGTCGATTATAATAAGTTTTTAATAACCAATCAGCAATAAGAATGGGTTCGTTGTAGGCAAACATTTGACCCGCAGCTGTTTGCGATAATATTTTTGCAGCGTCCCCATGCATCGGCCCCAGGCCCAGAATGGGAACACCTGTAGCCATATATTCGAACAATTTGCCCGTCAAGATACCTTCGTTGTTTGCAACGTTAGGAATTATCAACAATAAGGCATCAGCGCATTGCATCTTTGCAATGGCTTCAGAATGGGGCACGTAAGCTGTCAGCTTCAACTGATTGCCTAATCCTCGAGAGTGAAATGCTTCATGAATCTGAGGAGAGGCTTTTCCAATTATATGAATTTGAATATTTTCAATTTTGTTGCGGGTTTTGAGTATATAAAGTGCCTCAGCCATTGCATCGGTGGGATAATCAGGAGATAGTGTGCCGGTGTAAACAAGCGAGAAAGAAGGAGTATTTTCAGGGCAATGGACTAGCGGAAAATCATCTGGATCAAAGCCATTGGGAATCACATGTATTTTTTGTGAGGCAATGTTGGGCGATTTGGTTAGGAAAAGTCTTTTAATGGATTCACTCACTACCAATATAGCATCAGCTTCTTCGAGAACACGTCGTTCGTAGGTGGCATCTTTTTTTTTAATCCACGGGAGGTGGTGAAATTCTTTGTAATAATAAATATCGGTCCAAGGGTCGCGTAAATCGGCAATCCAGGGAACTTTCGAGAGTTGCTTGATTTTAAGCCCGGCCAGCTGGGTGCTATGGGGTGGAGAAGAGGAGATGATGGCTAAAGGTTTAGTTTCTTCAATCAATTGAAGTGCCTGGCGTATGAGGTAACGGTTCCATCCTTTACGTGGATCGGGAACGAAGAGGTTACCCCTTATAAAGCGCGCCACCCACTCCCCAGGCCCGGCTTTACCTGATCCTGCAAAACCCGGTTTGGGCATTTGGTTTCTTCCCTTGAGTTTTTCATAAATGCCAAAGGGTTCGAATGTTGGGGTACGATATACCTGTGCTTGAGGAGGAATATCTTTTGCAAGGCTTTCATCTAAAAGGGGATAATAAGCCGTTGTAGGATCAACAGTAATGACCAGGGGTTGAAATCCTTGCAAGGGCAGGTATTTTACAAATTTAAGGGGGCGCTGAACTCCGGGCCCTCCGCTCGGAGGCCAATAATATGTGATTATCAGCACCGGCTTCATTTCCCAGAAATATCATTGGGTGGAGAGAAAAAGGTCTTTTTTATGTTTAGGGCCAGCATTCCGATGACAAGGGAAAGCAAAATTATAGAGCCGGCCAGGGCTATTTTCTCGCCCAAATAATATGAGGTGGGCTCGAAGCGAAATTCGATCGTATGAGTCCCTTCGGGTACTACCATGGCGCGAAGCACGTAATTTGCTCTAAAATGCGGGACGGGTTTATCATCGATATACGCTTGCCAGCCATAGGGATAATAAATTTCGCTGAAAACTGCCAGTTGGGGTTTTGCGGATTGGTATTGATAAACCAACTTGTTGGGCTGATATTCTGTAAGGTGGATATGAGCTGTAGTGTCGTGCGTTATACTCATGCCCTGAAGATATGTAGCAAAGCGTTTATCAATAATTGCGGTTTCGGCTGGGAGAAAATTACTCAAGGCTTCCATTTCTTCATCTGCATTCTTTACCAGTCGATACCCTGCTACAAACCAAGCATTGCCCAATGCGTCCATATTTATTTGAACTACAGCTTGGTTGTCTTTACCTTTCATGATAAAATATTTCGTGTTGAGCATGTTGAGCACCTGCAGGTTGTTTTTGGCAATCTGGTGTTCGATGAGTTCCTGAAAACGCTTAAGCTTTGCCCCATGATAACCCCCTATGGATTTATGATAATAGGAAGTTCGTGCATCATTAAAAGTGTTGGTGGTTAAATTTATGACCCTGAAATGAGGGTCGGTATCTTTGAGGATAAATTTATCAGCCTCCGTTGGAGCAAAAAATGACTCGAGTCGCCTGGGGCTCTCAAAGTTCGATTCGTTTATATATCGTTTGTTTACAAAGAAAAGGTCTAAGAAAATAAGAAACCCAATCCCTGCAATAAGAATACTCTGATTTATCTTTTGAACCCAAACATAAAGGTAAACCAGAAGAGCCCCTAAAGTAATGAAGAAGAAGCTGCGAATGGCATCGGATTTGAAGATTGCGATGCGAGCATCTTCCAAACTTCGCATAAAAGTGTTGAGTTGCGCAGGGTCTGTGCCTTGGCTGCGAAATTGCTCGAATTGCTGAATTTCTTGAGCCGACAGAAAATTGAAAAAGGTATCTGGCAACAGGTAAAAAAGTAGACTGAGACCGCCGGTGAGGGCATAGGCTATACCGAAATGCTTTTTGAGAACTTTTGCATCATTATTGGTTTGTGGCGGGTTTGAGATGATTTTCCACAGGGTTAGCACTGCCAACAAGGGCATGGTTAGTTCTGCGATTACAAGGATCATCGATACTGCTCTGAATTTATTGTAGAGCGGAAAATGGTCAAGGAAAAAGTCTGTAAGTGGCATAAAATTGCGTCCCCAAGCCAAAAGGATAGAGAAAACCGTAGCGATGAACAGTCCCCATTTTAACGAACC
>CALJNV010000187.1 GCA_937981455.1 uncultured Bacteroidales bacterium
TTCAGCTGTTGATTTGGTTGAACCAATTATCTCCCCGGCAGCATTTTTGCTTCTCTCGGCCAATTTCCGAACTTCAGAGGCTACCACTGAAAATCCACGACCTTCAGACCCGGCTCTGGATGCTTCAACAGCTGCATTCAAGGCTAATAAATTGGTTTGAAATGCAATATCATTAATCACCGAAATTTTTTCATTGATTGAATTGATAGCATTCAGGTTCAATTCCGACGAAATAGATACTTTTTTCATGTCGGAAGAGGCTCTTACAGAAAGTGATTCGGCATGTTTTGAATTTTCAGAGTTCTGCTGAATATTGGCAACCATTTGTTGCATCGACGAGGAAATCTCCTCAATATTAGAAGCCTGCAAATTAGAACTTTCGACCAGTAATTGAGAGGTTTGGTTAATACGTTCTCCCTCTATGTTTAAAATATTCGAACTCTCTTTAATCTCATTAACTACCCTGAACAAATTGTCGCGCATGAGTATTATCGATTTTGTTATAGAACCTACTTCGTCTTTCCGGTTTTGGTAGTTTTCGTTAATATCAATCTGAAGATTCCCTGCAGATAATTCATCGAGCTTTTTGGTTGCCTCGCGCAAGGGTTTTAATAATTTACCTGAATAAGATAAGAATCCGGCTGAAACAATTACTCCTAATGAGGTAGACAACCACAAAGGAAATATTTCAGGATATCTTATTGCAAAGGATGTGGTTGTTATGGCAAAAAAAAGATTTAACACCCAAAGTATCCCAATTTTAAAAAAGGCTGATTCTCTAAAAAAATACCTCAGTATAATATACGCAACAGGCATGCCAACCACAAAGGTTGGCAATAGCTTCAATAAATTTAAAATCATAAAACAATAATTATGTTTAATTTTAATGAGTTATTCAAACGAAAGATAGCTCCAAAATGTTTCAAGATAAAATTTTAGCATAAACCAAGTTACAATAATTCCACTTCTATTGTTTAATTCTTTAATTGAGTCAATCATTTTTAATATCATCAGGTACATTATCATTATCTTTGCTCATAAATTTATTGTTATGCTGATTAAGATTTATCCGGAGAATCCCAATTCCAAGGAGATTAGCAGGGTTGTTGAAGTATTGCGCTCCGGCGGTCTGATAATTTATCCCACCGACACAATCTATGGTTTGGGTTGCGATTTCAGCAATAACAAAGCTGTTGAAAAAGTTGCACAGATAAAGGGAATTAACCTTAAGAAAGATCACCTCTCAATTATCTGCCACGATTTAAGTCATTTGTCGGATTACACTAAACCGCTCGACAGCACAACGTTTAAGCTTTTGAAAAAGAATCTTCCGGGTCCATTTACATTTATTCTACCTGCCAACAATAATGTTCCCCGAATATTTAAGAACAATAAAAAAACAATTGGCTTAAGAATCCCTGATAATTCAATTGCACTGGAAATTGTTCGGGAGTTGGGAACGCCACTTTTAAGCACATCCATACGCGATGAGGATGAAATTCTTGAATATACTACCGACCCTGAATTAATTTACGAAAAGTTCAGAGACATTGTTGATCTGGTAATTGATGGTGGTTATGGTGATAATGAACCATCAACAGTAGTTGATTGTACAGCTTTCCCCTTTGAGATTACCCGCCAGGGTAAAGGCGAGTTGCAGCAATAAAATAAGATTTAGAAGTACCCAAATTTTTCTTTTTAGGAACAGCTACTTCAATAAACCGCAATGCCGCCGTATTATTCCTACTTATTCTTTTCCTTTGCTACGGTATCAAATCCATTGGACTGCCCGATGTCCGCACATCATAGTTGTCATTAAAACCTTCGGTGAACAGTTCTAAAATATGGTTTTCAGAAACTTCAAAGAGAGGCGTAAACTTGTCACTACTCATGTAATTCAACAGGCTGTAACGCATTTGTCGTGCAACAATTCGGTTATCGAGGTCGCTGGTAATGTTGGCACTGCACACCATCAGTTTGCCGTTGCCCACTTTTACTTCGAAAATGAGGGCAAGCTTTCGATTGATGAACCATGTGTCAATGGGCTGCACTATTGGCGTAAATTCAGCAGGAAAATTGTCGAGGTTCATTACCTGTTGGTTATGAAGCAGTTCCCACCATTGCAGGTTGCTGTGAAACTCTGTTGGGAAATCGGCCAATGCCGGATGTTCTGGATTGGTTAAGATTCCAAGGGTGTGTGGTGGGCGCATCTGAAACCATGATGTGTTCCAGAATACCGGACGGAAATATTGCACCACATCTTTTCCTTTTTCCACTTTCCCATCGACCACCAACAACACCTTGCCGCCATTTTCTAAAACTTCAATGGCAGCCTTATCGAACTCGTCGGAAATGAGTACGTCACTGGTATTTGCATTTGGCACCGATGCCGGATAAACCCAGAAATCCCAGTGGTTGGTAAAATCGCCTACCGATACTTCAAGTTTATATTGACCTGCAGTATTGACAAAATCAAGTGGCAGAGAAATATCCCCAAGACTTACATTTCCAAAACCAACATTGGTTTGTGGAAGTGTATTCTGAGCCACCATTTTGCCATCAGCACTGAAAACCTTCCACTCAGGGGTAATGTTGCTCAATTCTTTTTGTCCAAAATGTGCCACTTCTGCCTTCACTGAAAGAACTTCATCATTTGAGAATACAAACTTTGGAAATCTTGCTATGGGCACCGTAGGAGAGAAAAATCGTCTGAACTCATCTGCAGAAATATAGTCTTTTTCATCCCAAAAAACATCTGCAACACCTACAAGCGCTGTTCCTTGTCCGGGGAAATCGTTCAACGCCAACAACTGGGTGCCCCCATTTCCGGGGGTCCTTAATGATGCTTCAATTTCATTTTTATAGCAAATTGCCTGAAACTTACCCGAAGCCATAAAAAAATCGCGTGCCTGATTGCCCATGTTCTTGCGTTTCAGTTCAGTCTGGAACATCTCAAAGTTTTTGGCTTTATAAACGCCGGTGTACTTAGATATTTCATCGAAATTGGGAAACACACAATATTGTCCCATTTCATGCGCCACATAAGGCACACTGTAGGGTGCAATTCTTTCAGAATAATCAAATTCGCTGTTGGGGCGACTGTCCCAGGGAAGTCCTCTCGACTCTGCTCGAATAATGAACTCGTTTGAAGGCGCCAATGGCCAGCTACGTCCTATTGCCGCATGGGTATAAAGTCTTCGGTTGTCCTTCTCCATCCAATATTCCACCAAATTGTTGAGGAAAGCAATCTGGTTGCGACCGGCAGGTTCGTTACCATAAGCAAACATTACAAAAGAAGGATGATTGCCATACTCTTCCAAAATTCGGTCGCACTCATCTTTAATATACTGGTCAACCGGCCAATCATTTCCAACGGCTGTTCCGTGATTTGTCCAAAACGGGCCTTCGGGCTGTAGATAAATACCCAGCTCATCGGCAGCTTCAAAAGCAGCACGCGGTGGATTCCAAGAATGAAACCTGAAATGATTGATGCCATAGGTCATTGCTTTTTGGTACAAATCTCTCCAGTATGCCTTATCCATAGGGGCATAACCCGTGAGTGGATGTGCAGCGCATTCAACTGTGCCACGTAAATAAACCGGTCGGCCGTTTATCAGAAACTGTGTACCATCTGCAATAAATGAGCGGAAACCAAATTGCGTCTCAAAAACATCTGAATTAAGATTAACAGAGAGATTATATAAAGCAGGGTTAAACTCGTCCCATAGCTGTATGTTTTTGCCCATCTCCACAACAAGCTCCACCGTTTGTTCTCCTTCAGCTACAGAAACAGGGAAGCGCATTTTTTGAGCCTTTACTTTCACATCCACATTATAAAGTTGAGTGGAGATTTCTATTTCGCCGGTGAATGGACTGCCGGTTTTATTTACAATGGTGCATATTAGTTTTACTTGTCCGGTTTCAACATCGGGATAGGTTAGAACATTTTTTACAAAAACATTGGGTCGGGCAATGAGTTTCACATCGCCAACAATGCCGTTCCAGTTGCCTTGGGTATGGTCAGTAATACTGTGCGAATCGGGGCCAATATTTATCTCCTTCACTCGGTTATCTACCCTTACAGAAATTCTGTTTTTACCGGGTTTTAGCAGTCCTGTGACATCAAACTCATGTGGTACCGATAAAGAATTTTGCATTCCGGCTTCTTCACCGTTCACCCAAACTTTTGACTCCCAGTGGGGACGTTCGAGATGAAGTATGATTTGCCTGTCAGTCCAGTTTTCGGGCATTACCACTTCCTTCTGATACCATGCCGGGCCAACGTAATAAACATCGGGCGTTAGCCAAAACGGAAACATAAGATTACCGGGTTGGCGATATGGCTCAGTATGAGGGTTAAAAAACCAGGAGCTGTCGTAAATGCTACCTGTCCATTTGGTTTCTAAAGTGATTTCGTGACCTATGCCGGCTTCCATCATTGAGCCGGGTAAAATCATCTTATCGGGGAGTTCAGCAGCAAACCACTTTTCGTCGATGCCTGTATCGTCAGCATCCATTTTAAACTGCCACTCGCCTGCAAGGTCAATAACGAATTTGTCGGTTTTGGTGCAGGAGATGGCTGCTAATACGAGAATTAAACTGATAATCAGATGTTTCATAAGTAAGTATTTTACAAAACCGTTAAATTGGTTTCGTTGTTATAAACGTTGCAAATGCCTCAAAATAAACTTTAACGATATACGCTAAGCTTTTTAAAAGATTCCTCACTGCGTTCGGAATGACACTAATGATTGTTTATAATCCTTGGTTACCGAAAACTAACTTCATGCACCCTTGCCCCAGAATGACTTTCGTCCATTTCCAGCACTTCATTCAACAACCTCTTTGCCTCATTTGTATCTCCTAACCCAATTAATCCCAGGGCTTTCATGTAAATACAATGAGTGCGGTTTCGCCGGTTCAGGTCATCTTTCCAAATGAGCAAATCGGGCAGGGAGACAGCAAAATAGTCAATTTTCACAACATCGTTTAAATGGGCGTCACCATACTCAACCAGTTTCTGAAAGCGACTGTTTGCTTCACCAATTTTACCAAGTTTCAACAGAGCCAATCCCTGGTAAAGAATTTTGTCGGGCTGTTGGTCGTTATAAAAAATTGCTGCGGCAGGTTCGCTGATTCCAGATACTGCTTTTAACCAACACTCTTTGGCTTCTTCATTTCTGTTCAGATGTTGCAATGCACAACCCATCCAGTAATAGAGGTCGTTTTCCTGAGCTCCTTGCAGTTTACCTTCGCCCAAATTATCGGGATAAAACAATGCTCTTTGCAAATAATTCAAAGCCTGCTCATAGGATGAATTTTTAAGCGCTTTTTTGGCTAATTCCACCAAACTGAGTACATATTGCCCTGTTACTTTCCCTTCGCCACCTTCCCACGGGTGAAACTTACGTGACAATAACAACTCTAAAGCTTTTTCATATTTGCCCTGATGGTTGAAAAGTGTTACCAACTCAAGATATAAATCATCACGCTGCTCAACAAGATATGGATGCATCTCTAACAACTCAAGGCGTTTTTCGGTGCTATGACTTAACCTTTTGTACAGTTGGTCAAGCTCCATAAGCACCCGTGCATCGCGTGGATTAAGGCTAAAAGCCTTTCTCATAGATTCCAAGGCCTTTTGGGCATTGTTTTCCTTATTGAAATAGCTTAACGCCAAATTCCTGAAAACGGTGGGAAAAGCATCATCCAGTTCGGCAGATTTTTTCCAACATTGAGCCGCATCGGGATATTGGCGGGCATTGTACCAAAAGTTGCCCAAGTAATAGTAGGCCTTTGCGCCTTTTGGGTTAACTTTTGTTGCCAAACCAAGGGCAATCACTGATTCCAACTGGTTGGGAAAACAATAATCGGGCAAGGCAATCTCAGCATTTTGAAAAGCCGTAAGCGCTGCCTTTTCTTCACCCATATTATATGTAAACCATCCTAAATAATACCATCCTAAAGGATATTGTCCCGATTCTCTAAGCCCATATTCCAAGAGTTCACTTGCATCATACCACAACCCGGCAGCGGCATAATCTAATACGTATTCTATGTAGTTATGGATGTTTTTGCGAATACGCTCACTCAAAGCATCCAAGAGTTCACTGTCGCCGCTTATAAGATATTGCTCATACACCGCCCCAAAATTAAACCCATCCAACGCCAAAGCTTGTTTAGCTGTTTGGGAAGCTTCATCTGCATTGCACAAATAGCGAAGTATGGCAATTTTTAAATGCAAAGCTTTATGGTCGTTGCTGTTTCGAGAAAGCGATTTGTTAATATGTTCCAGCGCCAGCTCAAAATCACCTTTGGTAGCATCAATTTGTGCAATATGAAAATAACCGGGATTTTGCCACGTTGCATTCCATGTTGATTTATAAAAAGCAGCGTATGCTTCATCATTTTTGCCCTGATATTTCAGTGATAAACCAAGATTGTAAAAAGGCTCACCATCATAAGGATTTGGATTGCGTTCTGTTAAAGTTTCGATGGCTTTTTTGAAGTAATGTTCGGCTTCCGAAAACTTACCTTTTCGCATCAGCCATAATCCCATCGCATTGTTGCAACGCGCATCGCCCGGTTCGCGACGCAATGCTTCTGTGTAATAATCCACCGGACTAAAAGTGGCATGGCGGTATTGCTCCAAATGATGACCAGTTAAAAACAGCTGCTCTATACTTGAAATTTCATCCGGAGATTTAGCTGCTTTGGCCGGTTCGGGGATTTCACCATGTGCAGCAGTTTCAGGTTTCCAACCCACAAGTTCTTTTCCTTCTTTGGTGCAGACAGTTACATGTAAATCGTTATAAACTACTCCATCTGGCAAATTAATCGTGTTTTGGTACGATTTAATAGGTGAAGCATCATAATTGTCAATGAAAATGCTTTTCCCTTTGGCGAACAATTGCATTCTCAACTTGGGATATACACCTGTAGTGTAAATCTTTACAGTAACTTGTCGGTCTTCATCTTCAACATTCAACATGGCATCCTTTGTGGAATTTTTCACCACACCTAAATCGCGGTAAGGCATAAAATATTGCACGAAAGACTTCTCCTCATTGGGCGCCAACCATGAAAAATCGGGCTGATTGTCGGTATAAACGCCGCACATTAGTTCAATGTATGGGCCATCCTCATCGGTAAGGTTGCGGTCCCAGGCCTTGCCAAAATCGCCATTGCCCCAGGTCCATTGCTTTTTACCGGGCGACACATGGTGATTGGCAATGTGCAGTACCCCGCCCTTTGTGTCGTTTTCATATCCACCTACAAAGTCGTACTTCGAAGTGATGGCCATGTATGACCTTTAGATTTGTACTAACTTATTAACAAAGAAATAGCTCATGAGTGTGTAAGTGTTTGATTTTCTTTTCTTTTTGCTTCTTTTTCTTTTCTTTGTTGATTGTTGTTAACTTGTTAATAAGAAAAGAATGGGGTGAACTTTTGTATGAATAAGGCAAAAAAGGCCTAGCCAACGTAATAGTCCCCATTCGTTGGGGATTGCGGGCGTCATAACTGTCTGCCGTTACAAATGTTTGTGCGGGGCAGAAAGGCTCACATAAACGCCTAAACCCCAATATTTTATATATGATGTTGTGCGGTCGGCTGTGTGTCCTGTCGTTACTCAGGGATACAATTTAAGAAATGTTCTTTGAATTTGAGTAACAAAACTGTAATCAAGATGAGAGGGTATCGGAGTTTTCACATTCGATATGGTCTCTCGGCAAAGGCCTTGCA
>CALJNV010000188.1 GCA_937981455.1 uncultured Bacteroidales bacterium
AGCATGTTATCTAAGTTTATTAATTTCTCTTTTTTGGAAATAAAAAGCGTTCTCATGTTCAGTTATTGAAAAGCCGTTTCAGTAATACATGGGTCAATTTCTATTCAAGTATCCGAAAATGCGATAATTAGCTACGAAGACCTACAAAGTAAAATTTTTATACTAAATTTAATGTTCATTTCTGAAGCTAAAATGTTATTTTTAATAATCTTGCCGAATCAGTTTTATCATCAAATAAAGTTTTTTAACATATTTCTCTTCTTTAATAAATCTCAATTAATTGTTTATGAATGAAAAGGGTACATATTTTTCATTTTTAGATGCTTCATTTCTCAGGGCAAGCCTTTATTCCAATAAAGAGGGTGTTCCTGTGGATGTGATAATCATTGAAGGAGATCAAACGCTTGCCAGGTTGGCGGGGCTGCCTATTGAGCAATTGAGAGGAATGCTGCTTTCCTCCCTTTTTTCCCATTTGGGCAATGGAATGACATTAATTAATCGGCTCGTTCAGCACCAAAACCTTCAGACTGAATTTTATTGTGAATTCATCGATAAAATGGTTCTTTTTACCGCCTATTTTTTAGATGACTCAAACCTGTGCATTGTTATATCTCCAACTGATTCGAGCACCGAAAAAATAAACACAGATGTTATAGATAAATCAGCAAACATTCCTCTCAAAACCTATTTTGAAACCGCTTACAATTGGGAGTATTGGGTGGATACTGAGCGCAATATTAAAATGATGTCACCCTCGTGCGAGCGTATCACCGGTTATAAGCCTGAAGAGTTTATTATCGATCGAGAGCTTATTTTACGCATTACCCACCCTGATGATCTTACAAATTTTAAAGATTTTATATCCCATGAAAAGCATGATATGGATTTTAGGATTATTCATAAATCAGGGCAGATCCGCTGGATAAAACATGTATGTCAGCCTGTAATAAATGAAAAGGGGCAGTTTTTAGGGCGACGAGTTTCCAACGTTGATATAACAGAATTGAAAGAGTTAAATGATGAATTGGACGAAGCACGGCGAAGGCTTCATACCTTGATATCCAATTTACCGGGTTTGGTGTATCGTTGTAAAAACGATCCCAGCTGGACCATGGAATTTATCAGTCAAGGGGCTTTGGAACTCACCGGCTATCCTCCTGAAGCCTTTATCAATAATAATCGTCTAAGCTTTCATGACATAATTCATCCGGACCATAGAGATAGATTATGGAATAAATGGCAGGAGCTCCTGTCACAGAAAGAGTCTTTTTACGATGAATACCCTATCATTACAGCTTCTGGAGAAACCAAATGGGTGCTCGAGCGAGGTTGTGGTGTTTTTGATGAGAATGGAAATCTCTTGGCCCTCGAAGGTTTCATTTGGGACCATACGACTAATCATCAACTTATTGAAGATTTGAAAATTAAATCGCAAGAATTGAGCGATGCCAATGAAATGAAAGATAAACTCCTCTCAGTAATTGCGCACGATTTAAAGAATTCATTGGGAAACATCATAGGTTATTCAGAACTTTTGTTTGAAGATTTTTCGGCAATGGATGATGAGACACGGAAAGAAATGGTTCAGTTTATACATCATGCAGCTAATCTTACCGATAACCTTCTTACCAATCTTCTCGATTGGAGCAGATTAAAGCATGGGCGGTATGAATCAAAATATGAAATGATAGATTTATCAGCTCTGATTGCAGAGATTATTTTGATAAACAGAAACATTGCCAATCAAAAAAGTATACGCATTCACTCCCATGTACCGCCAAGTACCTTTATTCGAACGGATGCATACGCTGTTTCTATAATATTGAGAAATTTTATATCAAATGCAATTAAATTTACCATGCCCGGAAAGTCTATTCGAGTTTTTTTAAGGGTTGAAGAGATGGGGCTTTGGTCCATAAACGTTGAGGATGAAGGTATTTCTCTTTCAAAGGAAGAAATTGAAAAAATTTTATCCCCAAATGTTATTTCCTCCAAACCTGGCACTTCGGGAGAGAAAGGCACAGGGATGGGATTAAAACTTTCATTGGGCTTTGCTGAACTTATTGGGGCAAATATTAAGGCACATTCACGTCCCGATTGCCGCGGTATGGTATTCAGTTTAGTTTTACCAAGAAATTGATTGAACAACCTATTGTCGAAATATTTGTTAATTAATTTTAAAATCCAATGGGCATGTCCATCGATGAACTGTTTCCTCAAATCGCTTCCTCCAAATTACTACCCGATAAATTTTCTGGAACAATCTATCATTCTGGCATACTGCGTATTCAGGCTAATGATGATGTCAAAGAAATCGAGAGCAGAAAAGTATTAAAGGAGTTAACGGGCAACATTCGCTATCACTTGCTTCGTAAATACATTGAAGTCCAACGCTCAACCGGTGAACCTCAGTACATTTTTTTCTTTTTTGAAAAAGAAAACCAAGCATTCTCATCGGCTTTTCTTTTGGTGTTTAGGACTGAAGAAAAAAATGATGGAGCCCATGTTGCATTTGAGGGGTATAGTATGAATGTTGAATTGACAACAGAGCTGATAACCAGTATCCTTGGCAATTTTGGTGGGGTTTTTTCCCAGGCCAAGATCAATATTTTGCTCATTGGTCCTTTTGGAAAATTAGCCAATATTTTATCTTGGAACGAAGAGGATTCAGAGTATATTAAAGGTTTAAAATTAGGCCAAGCCCTTTCAAAAGCCCCGGAGAGTTTCCAGCCTTTTGCAAAATTTATTATGAGCTCCGCCCACCGAAGGTCTTATAGAGGTGAAATAACCACCTATAAAAACCAAAGTTATTCAGGAACCTTTGTTGCACTGCATGGCAATCCTCTGTTAGGAGAAGGATTGGGTTTGGGAATTTTTAGAAGAGTAGTTATTGATCAATACGTCGATGCCAAAATCAAAAGCGTTGAAAAGCTCTACCAACAACTTTTTGAATTATCACCTGCTGGAATGTTATTAGAAGATACTAAGGGTTACATTCTTGACGCCAACCAGGCTCTTTTGGATGCAACAGGTTACCAAAGAAATGATATATTGGGTAAGCATGTCAGTATTTTTGCCTCACTCGAAAATCTTCCTCATGTAGAAGAGAATATCCAGAGAATTGTTCAAGGAGAAAAGCTGGATGTTATTGTAGAGAGTCGTAGAAGAAACGGCGAAAAATATTACAGTCGGCTTATCGAAACTTTGGTGACCCTCTCCGATGGGCAAAAAGCGATTCTTTCAATATCTTCAGATATTACAGATAGAGTTTTGATTCAACGCCAGCTTGAGGAGGAAAAGGAAAAATATCGCCGATTTTTCGACAATGTTTACGATATCTTTTTTATTAGTACTCCCGAAGGAATAATCCGCCATGTCAGTCCTTCTGTTGAAAAATTTTTGGGATATACACCCGATGAAATCCTTTTAAGGCGAGCTGGCGAGTTTTATTTAAACCCCAAAGACAGAGATGTATTTATTGCAAAATTAAAAGCGCATCAAGAGGTTGTCGATATGGAGATCCCTTTGGTGACTCGCTCTGGGGCTGTCCGGTATTTTTCATTGAACGCACATGGAATTTATACCCATGATGGAGCGCTTCAGGAAATTGAAGGTACTTTCAGAGACATAACCGAGAAGAAACAATATTTGGCTGAACTTGAAGAGGCCAGGCTTAAAGCTGAGGAATCGGCTGCTCTTAAAAGTAGCCTGCTCAGCAACATGAGTCATGAGGTGCGTACCCCACTCAATTCCATCCTGGGTTTTTCTCAAATGCTATTTCACAATCATCCCGACCCTGCGGTCAAAGAAGTGGTTCAAAAGATACATGCTTCAGGGGAGCGTCTCTTGAAAACCCTTGAATCGATCATGCTGGTTGCCCAGCTCGACAGCGGTCTAGTTCCGGAAGCCGACAATTGGCCTTTGGATCAAGCATTAGCAAGGGTTTTCCTTGAATATCAAAGCGTAGCTGAAGAAAAAGGTCTTTTATATTTGTTAGAGGCTGAAGACGATTTATGGGTGTATACAGATGAAAAACTTCTATCAATCTGTGTGAAGGAATTGATTGATAATGCTATTAAATTTACCAGGGAAGGGGGAATTACTCTCAGGCTTAAAGCTATTCAATCTACCCAGGGACCAATGGCTCGAATTGAGGTGAGAGACACAGGAATAGGGATTCCAATGGCGAAGCATGATTTGATATTTAAGGAATTTCGGCAGGCAAGTGAAGGTATGAGTCGTTCATTTGAAGGTTTGGGTTTGGGTTTGTCCATTGTCCGTAGGTTGGTTCACCTTTTGGGGGGAACCCTCACTTTTGAGAGTAATCCTGGCGTAGGTACAGTATTTTACCTAGATTTGCCCCGTATTACCGATGAAAAACTTCACTCAGACGTCATTCCACAGGCTGCTTCTCTTAAAGAAATCGTTACCATTCCTGAAGGCCTTTTGGTAGAAGATAATGCCATCAATGCCGAGATTACCGCTTCGTTTCTTGAGGGAATTTGTGCATTGGATCAGGTACCCACTTATTACGACGCCCTTAAATTGATTCAATACAAAAAATATGACTTTTTTCTTATTGACATCTCCCTTGGGCCCGGTCCTACAGGAATTGATTTGCTCAAAAAAATCAAGGAATTAAAACAATATCGAGATACCCCTGTGGTGGCAGTTACAGGATTTGCACAGCATGGCGATTCCACGAAACTGAAATCTTTGGGGTTTACGCATTACATTGCCAAACCCTTTACTCGCGATGAAATTGTAATTTTGGTTCAAAAGATTTTTAAAATTAATTAATCATGAATATTGTGATAACCGGTTCTTCGCGTGGATTGGGCTTGGCCCTTACCCATGAGTTGTTAAATAGAAAAGGACATGTAATCATTGGAATTTCAAGAAATCCGGGATGTGAATCTAAAAATGCCCTTTCGAAGTATTTACATATCTTAACCGACCTCTCACAAGCTGAGAATATTACTAAAGCAGTAGAAAAAATTCATGGATTTGTTGATTCAGTGGATGTATTAGTAAACAATGCAGGTATACTTATTCATAAACCTTTCATCGACACCTCTCCAGAGGAAATTCACCGTCTTTTTTCAGTCAATTTTCGCAGTGCAGCCTTGTTAATCCAAAAATTATTACCTTTTATGAAACCGGGGAGTCATATAATGAATATAGGTTCTATGGGAGGTGTGCAGGGAAGTGTAAAATTTCCGGGATTAGCTTTCTATAGTGCTTCCAAAGCGGCATTGACAGTGCTATCTGAGGTTCTTGCTGAGGAACTAAAACCCCGGGGGGTTCATGTGAATTGTCTTGCTCCCGGTTCTATTCAAACTGAAATGTTGGCTGAAGCTTTTCCTGGTTATCAGGCTTCCTTCAGTCCAGATGAACTTGCGCAATTTTTAGCGGATTTTGTCGAAAAAAACTATCGCTTTTTTAATGGAAAAACCTTGCCGTTAGCAATTACTACACCCTGAGGATTTATTTATGCATGTCCTTTTGTATTGTATTCTCTTCAACTTCAATATCTTTGGGTCGATTCTTTTTCAGGTGAGCAATTCTAAAATTTTCGTTGCCCACGGCGAGTGCTTTGAGTTGCCCTTTCTCGTCCCTCACTGTTTGTAATTCTATGTTATTGTTAGTGAGCGTATTGACTCCTTTGAGGGTGAACTCAGCCAATGTCCACAAGCTGATAGGTTGACGTCCTGGCAAAGCTTCTGCTGTTTTACCCAACAAAGTCTTTATGGGTTTCATAAGCACTGAACCTAAGCTTTTGTTTTCTCTCTGTGCCTCGTATTGCCAGCGCTCTATCATATCGGCGTAGATGGCAGTGTATATACGATTGATAGGCTCTATCGTATTTTGATAAGTGATTACCCCTTCGATTTCAACGGCAGAGCGTGAAGGCATAGGCGTAATAGCTTGCACACGCCTTTTGGTCTCGTGGGTTTGCACTGTTATCTCTTCAGCATTCTTTCTTGTGGTAAATGATTTTTTTTCAATATTTTTCGATTTTGATTTGATCAAAGCTTGATCCATTGGAGTGGCTATCGGTGAACTATTGTGCATTTCAAAAGAGGGGGCTTGTATTTGGCCTGGTGGACTTGTAAAAATGAGTAATGCTATGACCGCCGCTGCTGCTGCCAAACCTGCACCCGCCCAATATAATTTTATCCATGGGTGTTTCCTTTTTAAGCGTGCCTTGTTGGGGAAAACGGCTACATCTGGGGCAAATTTTATTTCTTTAAAAAGTTGATAATCTTTTTCAAGCCAGGGAAAGATTTTTAGCATCTCATCAAGTTCATTCTGCTGTTGAGGACTCAAATCACCTTCAAGAGAAGCAATGCACAAATTTTCCCATGCTTCTAAATTTTTAAGGTAAACTTTGTAAAGGATTTCAGTTTTTAGAGTGCAGGAAGATGGGGCATCCTTTGATGGGGTTGGATGTTTTAATGCCGAATACAGATTAGAATCTTCATAATCAATTATATTTTTACCTTGGCTGAACTCCTGTAGTAAATTATAATTTATAGAATAAAAAGTATTATTCTTCTTCAATAATTTTTTTTGGTTGTTGAATTTTTTTAGCAGAGTGGGGTGGTGCTTTAAAAATTCAAAGAATGCCACTTTTTCTGTCTTGTTCAAGCGATCTTCAAGATAATCCAAAAACCAAGCTTCAATATTGTGTTCGCTTAAAGTTTCCATGGGCATGGTTTTTTAGATTACGCATTCAATTTTTTCAATTTTTTTCTTTACAGCCAGGCGTGCGCGGTAAATATAAACTTTGACTTGACTTTCTTTAAGACCTGTAATCCGGCCTATTTCTTCGTAGCTGTATCCCTCATAATCGCGCAAAATGAGCACTGAGCGCTGGATAGGAGGAATTTGCTTTAGGATGGTCTCAAGTATTTTTTTTAAACCGGTAAATGGCTGAGGTTCGATGGTTGGTTCATCCATTACTTCATCTAAGGATTGATGAGGGCGTTTTCTACGCAGCCAATCAATACATAGGTTGTGAACTGAGGTGAAAAGGTACGATTTCACTTTTTCTTCCCCAATGTTTTCCCTTTTTTCCCATACTCTGATGAACACCTCTTGAACGACGTCCTGCGCTTCTTCACTGTCTTCAAGCATTTTGAGTGCGAAGCGATATAAAGCATCCGAATATACATCAACGGTTTTGTTGAACTCTGATACAGTCATAAAGAGGTATGAATGAGCAAATATAAGACGAAAGGGTTGACAATTTGTTACACGCCCTAAGATGAACTTGAGCAGTTTGAGGATGCACCTTAAATGAAAAAACCAGTCTTGGATGACTGGTCAATTTTTAGGTTTATAAAGAAACGAAAAAAGTTTAGTCGAGCTTGAGTACGGCAAGGAAGGCCGATTGTGGAACTTCCACATTGCCAATTTGCCGCATGCGTTTTTTCCCCTTTTTCTGCTTTTCCAGAAGTTTTCGTTTTCGGGTAATATCGCCCCCATAGCATTTAGCCGTTACATCTTTGCGCAGGGCTTTAACGGTTTCACGGGCAATAATTTTGGAGCCAATGGCTGCTTGTATGGCAATATCAAATTGCTGACGGGGAATGAGCTCTTTAAGTTTTTCACACATTCTTCTGCCAAAGCTGTAGGCATTGTCTCGATGGATGAGGGTGGAAAGGGCATCTACCTGGTCGCCGTTAAGGAGTATATCGAGTTTTACCAGGTCAGCGTCGCGATATTCGGAGATATGATAATCGAACGAAGCATATCCTTTGGAGATGGATTTGAGTTTATCGTAGAAGTCGAAAACAATTTCACCTAACGGGAGATCAACAATCAATTCTACCCGGTCGGTAGTAAGGTAGGTTTGATTGATAAGGGTACCTCTTTTATCGATGCATAGTTTCATAATGGCTCCCACGTACTCAGCCTTGGTTATGATATTTGCCCGAATATAGGGCTCTTCAATATGGTCGATATGCGTGGGGTCAGGAAGTCCGCTGGGATTGTGTACCTCAAACTCTTCACCCTTGGTGGTAAACACTTTATAAGAAACATTGGGAACGGTAGTGATGACATCCATGTCAAATTCACGATCGAGACGTTCCTGAACAATTTCCATATGTAATAGCCCTAAAAAACCGCAGCGGAAGCCAAAGCCCAGCGCTGCCGATGATTCTGGCTCAAACATTAGAGAGGCATCATTCAATTGAAGTTTCTCCAGTGAACTGCGAAGCTCTTCGTAATCATCGGCATCTACAGGGTAAATACCTGCGAAAACCATGGGTTTTACATTACTAAAGCCTTCTATGGGATGTTCACAAGGCCGTTCTACATGGGTTATGGTATCGCCTACCTTTACTTCTTTAGCTGACTTGATACCCGAAATGATGTATCCTACATCACCTGCTCTTAGTTCGGCTCTGGGTTCGCGTTCCAACTTCAAAATGCCTATTTCATCGGCATGATAGTCTTTGCCAGTGGCCACAAATTTCACATAGTCATTGGTGCGAAGCGTGCCGTTGAATATTCTAAAATAGGCTATAATGCCCCTGAATGAGTTAAACACCGAGTCGAAAATCAAGGCCTGTAATGGGGCTTCAGGGTCGCCTTGCGGTGCAGGAATTTTTTCTACAATGGCTTCTAATATGCTCTCAACATTATAGCCTGTTTTGGCACTTACCGGAATAATATCATCGGGGTTACATCCCAATAAATCTACAATCTGATCCGATACCTCATCGATCATGGCATTTTCCATGTCGATTTTGTTGAGCACGGGGATGATTTCGAGATCTTGTTCTAATGCAAGATATAAATTTGAAATTGTCTGTGCCTGGATACCTTGAGTGGCATCTACTACCAGAAGTGCACCTTCGCAGGCAGCTATACTACGTGATACTTCGTACGAAAAATCAACGTGTCCCGGCGTGTCAATGAGATTGAGGATATAAGTCTCGTCTTTGTAGCTATATTGCATTTGAATGGCATGGCTTTTTATAGTAATCCCTCGTTCTCTTTCCAGATCCATGTCATCCAGCACCTGTTCTTGCAATTGTCTCTCGTCTATGGTTTTTGTTATCTGCAATAACCTATCGGCCAGCGTACTTTTGCCGTGATCAATATGAGCTATTATACAGAAATTGCGAATGTTTTTCATCGCTGCAAATTTAAATGGTTTTCCGTTAATTTTGATAAAGAAAATATGAAGCAAGTTTTATGTATAAATCGTTGGTGACCATTCAAATAACTTTACACCTGGTAAAAATAGCTTTGATACTCTGGATTCTCATCGCATTTATAGCCTGTTTCTCAACTCGCAATACCCAACTTTTTACTTATTTGTCTTTTCCTTTGGAAAAAACCTGGCAAGGAGTGGAAGTTTCTGAAAATGACAGCGTATTTTATAAACTTACCTTTTTACCCCATGACCGGTATCGACTGATAACCCTTACGCTTCCTGAATGGAAATGTCAGGAGTTCTCAGGCTCGTACCACCAACAGAACGATAGGGTTTTTCTCCCATCGTTCGAAAAAGTAAATATATATGGAAACCTCATGCAGGTCAATGATAAACTGCCTGCACTTCGTTGGCTTGATGATGAAGGAAAACAGACACCTTTCTTTTTGACGCCCTTTGAGCACCCATTAACAGAGAAAATTTGGGAAGGGAGCGCTTTTATTACTGCAGGAAAGGACACTCTTTTCTTTCCATCCCATAATCCTTTGCTTATCCGGTTTAGGGCAGATAACTTTGATATTTTAACCCTTTTTCCTCAAAAAGCTCTATGGGGTTTTTATATCCTTAGGCATGAGATTTTATGCATCCATGCAACAACTATGGATCCCATCGAATCAATGTACCTGCCATCTGGTCAGTATCGCATGCTTCTTAATGAATCCTCTCTCATTCTTACCGACTCAGACGGGAACCAGCGAATTTTTACGAGAAAGATCTTTCAATGAATTTTGCATCCATCAAATGAAATATCTTGTCCATGCCCTCATGAATAATCCTAAATTTTAATGAGAACTTTTCTTTGTTTGTCCCTAATAAGCAAAAACTTTGTAGTTTAGTAAACATCACAAAAATTAGATATACGTCATGCCCACCTCATTAAACTTTACATAATTATCTGTCAAATATGAATCTACCAAGGGAAAGAAAGGTATGTCAATTCATTGATTTCATTTAATGAATTAACGTGGTTTTTATTCAGGACAATTAACTACAACTAATAATAATGATGGCGAAGTTCTTAAAGAACCTTTGCCATTTGGGTTGAGGTTGCCTTTTTAGCCCTTGATTTATCGAGAAGCAGGGAATACGCGTCAGGGCAACTAATTTCCCAAATGGCAAGGTTGTATGGGGCGCGACCCCAGGGGGTTACACCTTCAGGAGTTTCACCTTAGTGTCGTAGAACGAGACACTTCCCCCAACTGGATCTACGAGGCAAGTATTGTTTCGTAACGAGCTATCTGTCCACATGACTGAGTTGGCATGAAAGCCAGTGGCACGGCGTTTATCACCTTTAATCTGCTCTCCATCAATAAATACATCTGATGCGCCCGTAGCCCAATGCCCAAAGCCCAAGTAAAAGTTTATAACACCGGGGCGAATAGCTTCTGTTATCTTAATTTTACCTACCACGTCTCGGATGTTTCCATTTTTAAAATCCCAGATGCCATTGGGGTTGGTACTACTCACAATGCGGGCCAGGTCACCATTCTTGAATCCCAGCCTTTCTGCATCATAACTACTCATGATGATTTCATTTTCGGGCAAAATACCATGCAGCCAATAAGCTGAAATGGTTCTGGATTTCGTCTGAGAGATAGTTCTACTGGTTATAAGATGCATATCATAGCCTTCGGAGAGCTTTTCAAGGGTTTCGCCTGCATAATTTTTCTGAGGTAAATAGTGAGCAATACCTTTCATGTGTTTTCCAGTGCTAGGGTATTTTTTGCTTGCGGTTTTTTCTTGATAAAGATTTAACAGAGCATTGTACTGATGGGCCAGCATTGGCGCTTGCATAAAGGTTTTGGAATGCTCTTCAAATCTGCCGCCTCTGTTGAGCAGAAAAACCACTTTAGGCCAGTATTCTTCCCCTACTATTTGTTTCCAGCGTGTTTCGTCGAAAACAGTTTGAGGTAAATGTTTTCGAGCTTTTGAGAAAATTTCAAGCTCGCGTGGGCCAGCATCTGGGACTTCGTCGCCGGGTTTGCTACCTAAAGCAATGTTTGCTACGGCTCGTAAATAGAAGTCTTCGGGGCGGATAAAATCTTGTCCTTCTCCCAAAGCGTTCTTACCGAAAGCTTGAAGCCCCAATTTCTCGGCTATGGCCATCAAAAGGGCTTCCATAGATATGGGCATTTGTTCTCCATAAACTGTTACCGTTTCAGGGATGGGTGCAATAACAGGTTGTCGGATGTTTTCGACTTTATTGGGCATGTTGGGGTGAGAGCCTTGAAATTCCCAGCGTTCTAAATAACTTAAATCTGGGAAGATGTAGTCGGCATACATAGATGTAGAGCCAATCAAAATATCGCTGGTGAAGAATAAAGGTAATTTTTCTACATCTGCTAAAACGTCGATGTTTGTATGTCCAGCTGGTAATGCGTAGGTGGGCGCACCCATATAGAAATAGAGTGCTTTGATGGGGTAGGGATAAGCATCGCCGATGCTGGGTACGATTTCTTCATACACATCACTGGCGAGGGGATACCAGTTTCGTTTGGCTGGATAACCTTCAAAGATAGAGGTTTTTTCATAGTCGATGTCGTGGCGAATACTGCTAATTCCAAAACCGGGTATTTTACCTGGTGTATTTTTTAGGTTGAAGGGGCCACCTTTCGAACCATCGTATGCATAGGTTGAGGCTTTGGCCATTCCTCCTTGCCAGTCATAATTCCCCAACAACATATTGATGGTCATGAAAGCCAAAACGTTGTAGAACCCATTGGTGTGTTGGGCCACTCCTCGATGAATGTCGACCGAAGCTTGTTTGCCGTAGCTGGTGAGTTCCTGGGCAACTTTGATAACATCTTTTTCTCTCAATCCTGCAATATCGCACCATTCAGCAATGGTATGTTGAAGTGCTTCCTCCTTTAAGAGTTGAAGCGCCGATTTCACTACTACAGGGGTTCCATCTTTTTTTGTAAGCTCAGTGTCAACAAAAAGATCCCCAAACACAGGATTTTTTTCATCATTGGGGTCCAACTTTACAGGTTTACCGTTTACCAAAACAACAAAGAAAGGTTCTTCATATTCTATGGTTTTGTCTTTGTCTTTTGGGTCGGGTATGCTGCGTTTCTCTTTGCTACAAATACCTAAGTCAGCAGCCCTTAAGAATTTACCGGGTTCACCATTTTTAATCTCAACCAACCAAGTAGCATTGGTCCAGCTGGTTTCTTTGGCTTGAAGGGCAGCGGCTTTATTTGCATTTGCAAGGAAATTTTTGTCGAAACGATCATGGGTGATCATCCAATGAATGATAGCCATGGCCAGAGCAGCATCTTCGCCAGGTTTTACGGGAAGCCATACATCGGCTTTGCTGGCTAATTTCGAGAATCGAGGGTCAGCCACAGCTATTTTGGTAAAACCGCGTTCAAGATTGTGGGTAAGCCTCACCGACCGATTCGTTGGGCCGTAATTGGCATCAAAGAGATTTGCCCCAACAAAAAGAATATAACGAGCGTGCTCTAGATCGGTTTGCCAATAAAATTTCTGCCCATTGGTGAATTTTCCCCCAATGTATTGTTCGCTGATGGCTTTGCAGGTAAAGTATAGCGAACCTTGACAAA